>JAISCT010000023.1 GCA_031265355.1 Oscillospiraceae bacterium
TTCCGCTATCAGACCTACGAGCGCGCGTTCTTCTTCGTTCAGTTGTGTCATCGAGAACATCTCCTCCTTCTTTCCTTGTGGAGATTATTCCCATTTACACGGCCCGCTATACGTCCTCAGATATTCTGTCAAGGTATATTGTCGATAATCTCTTAAACTGAAAGACTCTTCTTATATTCCCTTGGGGACATTCCAGTGTATTTTTTAAATATCCTTGAGAAATAAGAAAAATTGGTAATTCCAACCGCTGTTGATATATTGCTTACCAGCATATTCATGCTCATAAGCTGTTTCGCTCGTTCAATACGCATACCCGTGACATACTCGGGAATAGAAATGCCAACTTGTTTATTAAACAGTCTAGACAGATAATCTGAGTTGATCGCCAAAACTCTTGCGATATTCTGCCGGTTAATATCATTTGTATAGTTTTCTTGAATATAGGATTTTGCTTTCTCTATAATTGTGTCGTTGGGCTTCTTTTCATCCAGACAAGCAATTGCCTTGTCAATAAAATGGTTTAGCCATCTTACCATATCAAGAACTGATACTGTTGCTTTTTTGTAAAGATCGGAGAGAAGTTCATCATCAAACATCACGTTTGGTGGAATATCAAAATCATTGAGCAATTTATATGTATTATTAATAAAATCATAATGAAATAACGTTAAAAAACTAGAATTAACCGGAATTATTGTTTTGGCCTTTTGAAAAAAGCTTTTTATATCATCAAGCAACTTGATTTTCTCGAAGTTAAGAAAGCACCATTTCCATTCTTCCCAATAAGCATCGACACTGATCTCTAAAGGATTGCAGTCTTTCAAATGTGCATTTTCGGCGGCAACCTGTTCGGGGTACTCATAATTACCGCTTGGAGAATGGTTGTTATTAATCTTAATTCTTGAGATCGAGCGTTCGATCGCCGATTCAATGACATCCATTGGCTCAGTTTTCAGGATATAATCATTGCCTCCTAGTTTTAACGCGTCCTGGGCGTATAAAAATTCAGCGTAATTTGTTAAAAAAACAAATTCGGCTTTATATTTATTCTCCCTGGCCCACTTTAACAGATCAAGGCCGGTACCGCCAATAACCTCAATGTCGCATATAGCAAGATCAATATTGTTTTTTTCGAATAGCAGACGTCCGTCTGGTACATTGTTCGCAGTAAGATGGTTTGTGACATCTAGTCGAGACCAGTCAATATTGATTAACAACGACCGGAACACAGTGATGTCATCTTCAAAAATGAGAACAGTATACCCCATTTGCCATACCCCTTTAATTAACTATCTCGAACTTCGCAGATGAAAAAGTTGCTTCAACCCCAGTAAAATCAAAGGTTACAGCTATTTGGTTATTCGTTTTTCGACCGATTTTCTCAGAAATATTCGCATTCTGTCCAACGAAAGGATCATGTTTTTCGGATCTGAAAAAGCGATTGTTTTCCGATGAAAGAACATACAAGAGTGCCGAGAAATCCAGTGAATCCAATGTTTTTAAGCCACTCTTTGATCGTGTTATTGAAATTCTTAATAGAATAACTAAAGAAAGAATAAATGTAACTGTTATAATGGGATCGTATCCGTATTCAAGTATCGACTCAAAAATAAACTCCAAGCTCGCCGACAAACAGCAACTGGATCTTTTCTGCGGTTACCGGATTTTCGCTTCGCTTGCCGCGAGAAATACTATTGATCCACTGGATGACTTGCCACAATGAAAGTTTATCAGATGAGGGACACGGGCGTCAAGAGGATTTCGGAGAAAGTCGGGATCGAACAGCTGTACGAGAAGGCCAGCCGGGGGTTGCTGCAACTGAGCATCTCGCTGGGGTTGGATGTGGTGAGGGAGATGATGGAGGCAGAAGTGGCGACGTATGCTGGGCCCAAGGGCAAGCATAGTATGCCCGAGCGGACCGGGTATCGACACGGGACCGAGCAGACGACAGTAGTGTTGGGGGGACAGAAGGTACACACCGAGCGTCCGCGGGTCCGAGCTGTGGATGGGACGGGGGAGCTGCCCTTCGAAGTACTCAAGCTGTTTCAGGATGAGGACCCATTGAACGAAGCGATTCTGGCCTGGATATTGAACGGTGTCAGTACAAGGAAGTACGCACGGACGCTGGATGTGCCGGGAGCGAGGCCGGTCTGGCTGAGAGGGAAAAGGGGAAATAGCGTGAAAAACAGACCAATTAGAAAAACGCTGCTAATTTACGTACCGTCTATCCTTATTCCAATATTGATTTTTATCAATATCAGCTACTCTTTAGTAGTTTCAACCCTTCGTGATCAGATTTCTTTGAGCAACATTGATATTGCTTCACTCTATGTGGATCAAGTTGATTCATATTTGTCCGACAATAATTTGCTGCTGGTTACTAAAAGGAGTGACACTTCACAGTTAATGAAACTTAGCAGTCCGGATGATGATCAGCGTCTATTAGCGAATGTATCTTTATTCAACGACTTTCGTAAAACAATAAATTTATATCCCGCAATAGACAATATCTTTGCATACACTACCAAGTATAATTGTGTTGTTTCGGCCTCGGGAGAAAAGATCTCTTATTCCGAAAAAAAGTCTTTATGGAGATATATTGAAAGCCTCCCGTCGAACGGAGAAAATGTTGATGTTAATTGGACTCTCGTTACGATAAATGGGAACAAATATTTTTTAAATGTCAAGGCATTTGACGGGGGATATTTGGGCATAGTGACAAAACCCGGAACCTTAAAATCACTACTGCCCTATGATAAATTGAAGATTACAAACTTGATTTTCGCCGATAATAGCGGAAACCCTCTAACAGATATAAATCTGACACAAGAACACCAACTTGACCTTTCAAAAGACTTATCATCCTATTATTTAACCGGAAATGCAGAGAAGCAGCTGATTGTAGGCGCAGAGTCGGCTATGGCAAATTTCCGGCTGCTCTTGGTTAAACCCGATAAAGAGATTAGGCATAATATCTCTTGGGTATACTCTTTGTCATACGTTATAATAATTGCGTCATTTCTATCGTTCGCAGGGGTTATTTTTTGCCTTTGCAGAAAGGTTATGAATCCTATGGAACGTATTAGAGACGCAATCATTAAAATGGGGCAAGGGGATTTCTCATTTGATACAAGTTCTAAGGGTATTGCTCGCGAGTATGTAGATATATATAATTCTTATATGCAAATGCTAAAGCAGATTGAGACATTAAAGATTCGTAATTATGAAGAACGCATTAAGAGGCAACAAGCAGAACTACAGTTTTACCAAATGCAGATTAAGCCTCATTTTATCTTGAATTGTCTTACTACAATAGCGAATTTATCCCGAACAGGAGAAAATGAAAAACTGTATGCATTTATCTCTGATTTTTCGCACTTTTCGCGTTATATGTTTCATAAAGAATTTGTTCTTGTGTCACTGAAAGACGAGCTCAGCCAGATTGAGCATTTTATTAATATGCAAAAAATTAGATTGCCTGATAAAGTGTTTTTAATGACCGAAATTCCTGACGATTTCAATGACCGCCGGATTCCGGCTATGATATTGCAAACTCTTGTGGAAAACAGCATAAAACATGGTTTGGATCCATCATATGATATATGTATATTTATACAATGCAGCGAAATCAACTCTTTATTAAATAATGAAAATATTTTGACTCTAGTTGTTGAAGATACCGGTAAAGGGTTTCCAAGCGAAGTCTTGGCGGAAATAAATAGTCCATACTTAGAAATGAATCATGTCAAGGGTTTCGGCTTGAGGAATGTAAAAGCAACTTTGGATCTTAATTACAACGGAAAAGCAAGTATATTCTTTGAAAATATGGAGCCAACTGGGGCCCATATAGAGATAAAATTGCCGGGAAAAGATACCTATAAGGATTAAACGCTGAAAAAGGCTTTAATCCTTTTTTATTATACTTCCTAATGGATAGATTTTCCTTTCGGACCGTCGCTCGGGTCACATCTTATTCACTAAAGAAGTCAGAATTTTACCAGAAGTTTTTATTTGTTTTATAGATAATCCGTTTTGGTTTCCGGTTCTGGCAAGCCAAGATTCAACCAAGTCAAGATCATATGCCGTGTGAACACAACAGCCACAGAACAAACAATGGCGTCAAACGAGCGGCTTTGGCATTCACGAGCAAACCCGAGGCAGGACTTTATGGTTTTGAAGAAGACCTCAATATTCCAACGTCGGGCATAGAGTGAGGCGACCTGTTGCGGGGACAGAGACAAATTTAAACGATTGGCTCATGGCGTATTGACACAATTTGTAAGCATTGGTGCGTTTATCAAAGTCCGTCCGGCTACCGTTTATCCGGGTTTTCTCTTTATGAGAACTCAACAGGCGGAAGTCCACCGGGACAGTAGTGTTTTTCAAGTGGAAACATAGCGTAAGGGTCTGTCGGAAAATAAAGTGTGCAGTTGGCGCAGCAATTTTGTGTTCCGGCAACGCGGCCGGGGCGCAAAAGGGCAAGTCAAATGTATAGGTTATTTTTCGACAGACCCTTAGGCAGCGGAACGATGGGAGTGGAACGAGTAAGGGAGGGGGGCGCCGCGTCATGTTGACACGCCGGCGACAGTTCATGAAATTTCCTCCGATGCGGCGGTCAGTTCCGTACCGAAACGGATGCTGCGCTCGGTGGACAGGGCGTCGAAACGGATGACGTAGCAACCCTCGCGGAGACGCAGCTCCGCCACGGTTCCCGCGCCGAAGACGGGATGTACCACGCGTTTGCCGGCTTCAAAGACCGGCCGGTTGTGTCTCAATAGCTCCTCCTCATAGGCGATGCGCCGCCGCGCGTTTTCCTCCAGAGAGGTGTCCAGTGGCGTTATAATTTCTAAATTTTCCCATCCCATGTCGAAGAGAAAGCGTGAGGGACATTTGAAGAGACCGTCGCCCAGCGCACCCTCGGCGTCGGAGAGATAGAGGCGGTCCATCGCTCGGGTCACCGCGACGTAGGCGAGCCGGCGCTCCTCCTCCATGGCATCGAGAGTGTCGATCCGCCGGCCGGGGAAGACGCCTTCGCTCAGGCCGCAAACGAACACATGGGGGAACTCCATGCCTTTTGCGGTGTGAATGGTCATCAGTTTGACGTTCTCACGCGTTCGCGTATCCTCGCGGTCGAGGTTCGTGAGCAGCGCGACCCGCGCCAGAAAGTCCTCCAGTGTGGCGTCCGCGTCCTGTCCCAGCGCCGCTACCGCCCGCGTGAGTTCCGCCATGTTGTCGAGGCGCTCCTGGTCCCCCTGAAGGCGCATGTATTCCTCGTAGCCGCTGTGGACGAGCAGCATCTGGAACACATCGCCGGGCGCCGCGCCGGCGATGTGTATCTCCCGGACGGATTCGACGGCGTACACATAGGCCTGGGCCTCCGAACCCCGGAGCCAGTCCGCGTGCAGGTATAACTTCAGCGCGTTGTAGAGCGACAGATTTTGTTGCGCCGCATATGCCTTTAGAGTGTCCAGCTTCTTCTTGCCTATTCGGCGCGGCGGCGTGTGGATTGTCCGCAAAAACGCGATGTCGTCGCCCGCCGTCACCATCCGCAGGTAGCAGACTAAGTCCTTGATCTCCCGCCGCCCGTAAAATTCGATGCCGCTGAAGATTCGGTAGGGGAGTTCGTGTTCGATCAAACTCTCCTCCAGCGCTCTTGTTAAATGGTGGGCGCGGTACAAAATGGCCACGGAGCCGAGCGGCGTGCCGCCGGCGCGCAGAGCCCCGATCTCGGTGCAGATCCATTCGGCCTCCTCCCGCTCGCCGCGCGCATGACAGTAGAGCGGCCGTCGGCTGGAGGGTCTTGCGGGGACGAGAGGGTGGGGCAGGCGTCGCGTGTTTTTCGCGATCAGCGCGCCCGCCGCCGCAAGGATCTCCGGGGTAGAGCGGTAGTTTGTCGTTAACGCGAGGGTTCTGGCGTTTGGGTATACCTTGTCGAAGTCCAAAAAGAGCGCGACGTGGGCGTCGCGCCACGAATAGATCGTCTGGTCCGGGTCGCCCACGATGAACAGATTGCCGTGCTTTTCGGCCAGAATGCGCGCAATCTTGTACTGTCGTCCGCTCACATCTTGGAACTCGTCTACCATGACGTACTGCATCCGGTCCTGCCACTTCTGCCGGACGTCGGGCGCATGTTCGAGCAGGTAGAGGGCAAAATTAATGAGATCATTGAAGTCGCAGCCGAAACATTTTCGTTGTTCCTGAAGGTAGCGCAGGAAGATCGCCTCGTCCCGGCTGCCCGCCTGCGCCACGGCTGCCGCCAGCGGCTGCCCGTCGGGCGTGCTGAGGTGATCGATGTAGCTCTGTGCCAGCAGCTTTTTGGCCTCCAACACCTCGTCGATGGTCCGTTTTATCGTAGTCTCCCGCAAAGTCAGACCCATGTCGCCGAAAACCTTCAGCAGCAGTTGCTTTTGGTCCTCGATGTCCAGGATGAGGAAGTTCTTCGGGTAGTGCAGTCTGTGGATGTCCTCGCGCAGGAGATGCACGCAGAAGGCGTGGAAGGTGCCGAGAAAACCGAGATCCAGGTCGCCGAGTACGGCGCGCACCCGGTGCTGCATCTCGTGGGCCGCCCGGTTTGTGAATGTGGCGCAAAGGATGTTGCGCGGGGCGATGCCGAGCGCGGAGACGAGATGGCAGAAGCGGGCTGTCAGCGCCCGCGTCTTGCCCGTGCCTGCCCCGGCGGCCACTCGCACGGCGCCCTCCGTCGTCAGGACAGCCTCTCGCTGCGCCTCATTGAGGCCGGTCGCGTCGTTTGTCGTCACGAGAAAGATCCCCCCTCGTTATCCAAAGTCAAAGGGCATCGCATGTTGTGCCTCTATTCGTTGATTCTGGTCAGTATAACATATTTTCTTGAAAAATGCAATGAGTAATTTGGATTTAATATGAATAAGCAACATTGAATCAAAAAACAGTCGTCGACCAGGGCAGATTTTCGTTGTATTTTCTGTTCATAGAAAATTTACAATTGTTATGCGGAAACCCTCCTTGACGCGGGCATGTAAAAACAACATGACAGCGGTGGCGGAACATGATATAATGCCCGTGACGGTTCTGTTTTGGGTATGAAACGAACAGAGCGCACAAAAAGGAAAATATTTACAAATGTGGAGTGCAACGCTCCATATTATGGGAGAAACCTCCATGTTCGATTACATCCGAGGCGAGGTGGCGCACACGGAGCCCTATCTGGCCGTGATTGATGCCGGCGGCGTGGGGTACGCCTGCCACACCAGTCTTTCGACGCTGCGGACGCTGCACACGGGACAGACGGCCCGACTGTATACCTTTTTGTATCTCCGCGAGGGCATCTGCGATCTGTACGGCTTCGCCGCGCGAGAGGAGCTTGCGGCCTTCAAGATGTTGATCGGCATCTCGGGCGTGGGTCCGCGCGTGGCCACGGCCATTTTATCGGTCACAACGCCAGAGCGGCTGGCTCTCTCGGTGCTCACCGGTGACGAGAAGGCGCTGACAGCGGCGTCGGGCGTCGGCAAAAAGCTGGCGCAGCGCATCGTACTGGAACTGAAAGACAAACTCGGCAAGTCGTTTTCCGCCCCGGCGTCGACCTCCGGGTCGGCGTCTCTCGTCGGGCCGGGCGCCCTCACGCAGGTGGGCGAGGCGCAGGCCGCTCTGATGGTCCTGGGTTACTCCGCCGCGGAGTCGCTCCAGGCGCTGAACGGCATCGACGCGGAAGAGATGAGCGTGGAGGCGCTGATCCGTGCGGCATTGCGCCGTATGGTGAAGTGACCGGATGAATCCCATTTCGGGGGGAGGGCGCGGCGATGGGCATTCAATTTGACGATATGGAAGAGCGGCTCGTCACCGCTTCGTTGCTGCGGGACGACGACACGGAGGTATCGTTGCGCCCACATACCCTGCTTGAGTATATGGGGCAGGAAAAGGCCAAGGAGAGCCTGCGTATCTACATAGAGGCGGCCCGGGGCCGACGGGAGCCGCTGGACCATGTGTTGCTCTATGGGCCGCCTGGGCTCGGCAAGACGACGCTGGCCGGTGTCATCGCCCACGAGATGGGTGTGAACATCCGCATCACGTCGGGGCCTGCTATCGAGAAGGCGGGGGATCTCGCGGCGCTGCTCACGAATTTGAGCGAACACGATATCCTTTTTGTGGATGAGATCCACCGCCTGAACCGTGCGGTGGAAGAAGTGCTCTACCCGGCCATGGAGGACTATGCGGTGGATATCATCCTCGGCAAGGGGCCGTCCGCCCGTTCCATTCGACTGGACCTGCCGCGCTTCACACTGATTGGCGCCACGACGCGGGCCGGGCAGCTCACGGCGCCGCTGCGCGACCGGTTCGGGGTCATCCTCCGGCTGGAGCTCTATACGCCGGAGGAGCTTTTGCAGATCCTGCGGCGCAGCGCGTCCATCCTGGACATCCCCATTGAGACGGACGGCGCGACGGAGATCGCCCGCCGCTCGCGGGGCACGCCGCGAATCGCGAATCGCATCCTCCGGCGGGTGCGTGACTTTGCTCAGGTACGGGCCGACGGAGTGATCACAAAACCGGTGGCGGACGCCGCGCTCTCCATGCTGGAGATCGATCATCGGGGGCTCGACGCCGTCGACCGGCGCATGCTTGAGGCCATCATTCGCAATTTTTCGGGCGGGCCCGTGGGGCTCGATACGCTGGCTGCCAGCATCGGGGAGGAGTCCATCACTCTGGAGGACGTATACGAGCCCTTCCTGCTGCAGCTCGGGTTTATCAACCGTACGCCGCGTGGGCGCTGTGTCACTCGTCTCGCCTGCGAGCATCTGGGTGTTCCCTATGTGGGGCAGGAGCCGGGTGGTCTCCCGCACGGGACTCAGGAATGGATCGAACTGCCATGAGAAGCTGTTAACGGTCCCTGAGACCGCCGCCGGCGGCCGGGCACAAGACAGAGGGCGTGCCGCATACACTGTAGGTGAGGCGCCGGCGCTGCGGGAGGCGCCCTCAGGACATTTGGCTGAGATTGAGACAGAGAGGAAAAGACGACATGGGTAAATTGTTTGGAACCGACGGCATCCGCGGGGTGGCCGGCGAGACGTTGAGTGGGGAACTGGCTTTTCGGGTCGGGCAGGCCGCCGCGCGCGTACTCACGGAGACGGAGCGGCACAAGGCCAGCTTCTGCATCGGGAAGGACACCCGCGTCTCTTCAGACATGTTGGAGGCGGCGCTTGTGGCGGGCGTGACCTCGGTGGGGGCCGACGCCGTGCTGCTCGGCACGGTGCCGACGCCGGCGGTGGCCTACCTGACTGCGCATACCGCCGACGCCGGGATCATGATCTCCGCGTCGCACAACCCATTTGAGCACAACGGCATCAAAATCTTCAACGCGCAAGGTTACAAGCTCTCCGACGCTCTGGAGGAGGAGATGGAGGAGATGATCCTCTCGGATCGTCCTTGCCCGCAGGAGACCTTCGAGCGCATCGGACGGATCCAGCGCGATGAGATGCTGGTGGAGCGCTACATCGCCCACCTGATGGACGTGGTGGAAGGCGATCTCTCCGGTCTGCGTGTGGCCATCGACTGCGCCAACGGCGCGGCGGTCCGCACGGCGCGAGGGCTTTTTTCTCGTCTGGGGCTGCGTTACGAGCTTTTGTTTGACAAGCCGGACGGGGTCAACATCAATACGGGCTGCGGATCCACGCATCTGGACGCGCTGCGGGAGCGGGTCATCGAGGGTCGGTTTGACCTGGGGGTGGCCTTCGACGGGGACGCCGACCGCTGTCTGGCGGTGGACGAGAACGGACGCCTCATCGACGGAGACCAGATCATGGCGGTCTGCGGGCTGGATGAGAAGTGCCGAGGCCGACTGCACCACGACACCATCGTGGCCACGGTGATGAGCAACCTAGGATTCCATCGTTTTGCCCGAGACAATGGGCTGCACGTCGTCTCCGCCGCCGTCGGCGATCGCAACGTGCTGGAGGAGATGCGCAAAGGAGACTACACACTGGGCGGCGAACAGTCCGGACATCTCATCTTTCATCGGTACGCCACAACCGGCGACGGACAGCTCACGGCGCTGCGCTTTTTGGAGATCGCCGCGCGCTCCGGCCGGCGGGCGTCGGGACTCCTGGCTGGTTTCGCGCAGTATCCGCAGCTCATTGTCAACGTGCGCGTGCGCAACGAGATGAAGCATATGCTGACCGGGCACGCGGAGGTGGCGGCGGCCATCCGCGGGGCGGAGGAGCGGTTGGCCGGCGACGGACGCATTCTGGTGCGCCCCTCCGGTACGGAGCCACTGGTCCGCGTGATGGTGGAAGGTCCCGAGGACACGCTTGTACAGTCTCTGGCGGAGTCCATTGCCGCGGTCATCAGCCGCGTCTCCGCCTAAAGAGCCCCATTTTTTCCTATAACAGCTGTATTTTTGTATTTTTCTAAAAAATAGAAAAATACAGTGACAAACAGAGAAATGCTGGACTATCGCACGCCAGAAGTGATGAAAACGGACAAAGAGCATTTTTTATTGCTCCCCCGATTAAGAAGAAAAACGACAACGTTTGTGAAATGTCTTGACAGATGGAAGGCTTTGTGTTTATAATAGATAAGCAATACTTCCTTCTTACACATTTGCTGTTTTGTGCATACGCAACTGAGTATATCCGGTTTGTCAACACGGTCAATCGCTGCAAGCACAACCACGTAACAGTTATATGTCCATAGAGCCCCCCTCTTCGAACGGTGCGGAGGAAACCTGCGCCGCGGACTTTGTCTTGTATCCCGACTGTCGTCTAGACCCCGAAGCGTTTGCCATTGGGCGCGAGGAATTCACGGAGTTTATCGGCACATGGAAGGGACTGCTGTCCGGCTTGGAAGCCGAGATTTTGGGGCATTATCTGGAAAGGCTGTCGTATCGGGAAATTGCAGCCATCGTTTGTGAGTCCCCGAAGTCGGTGGACAACGCCGTTCAACGCGCCAGAAAGAAGCTGGCCAACCTATTGGCGATAGCAGGGAACCCTGCCGAGCATATTTTAGCCCCGTGCCTCAAGTCCGTCGAACCTTTCAAGACGTCGGTGAGAACATCCACGGGCAAGACTGAGTCAAAGTGAGGGAAAAAACATGTACGAAGACAGAACCTTAAAGTGCAAAGAATGCGGTGAGGACTTTGTGTTTACCGCCGGTGAGCAGGAGTTTTACGCGGAGCGCGGCTTTATGAACGAGCCGCAGCGCTGCAAGAACTGCCGCGACGCCCGTAAAAACGCTTCTCGTGCTCCGAGAGAGTTCTTTACCGCCGTCTGCGCTTCCTGTGGAGGAGAGGCCAAGGTGCCTTTCGAGCCGAAGACCGATCGTCCGGTCTATTGCAGTGATTGCTTTGCCCGCATGAGAGAAAACGGCTAAGGAATCCAGATCGGGGCCGCCCACTGGGCGGTCCCGATTTTTTGAAGCAAAATATGGGCGGGCTAACCCGCCGGAAAATCGGGGGCGATACGCGTGGTACAGGTGACGAAGGATTCCATCGTTGGCGATATATTGCAGATCGACGGTCAGACGGCGCACTTCTTTTTGGAGATTGGAATGCACTGCCTCGGCTGCCCGGCCTCGCGCGGCGAGACGTTGGAGCAGGCCTGTCTGGTGCACGGCGTCGACGCGGACGAGATGCTGCACAAGATCAATGCGCATCTGGAGAAAAGTACAGCCTGACGACAATTGACAGTTGGCAGTTGCAAACACCCCCGCCTCAGCGGGGGTGTTTATCTACTGATGGGTGGCGAGGGGGCGAAGACGGTGATACAATTGCCGGATCGGCTGCGCGTGCTCACCGAGTTCATTCCGCCGGGCGCGCGGGTGGCCGACATCGGGACAGATCACGCGCGTCTGCCCGTATGGCTCGTGCAGACGGGCAGGGTCGCCTGCGTCGTGGCCACGGACGTCCGTGAAAAGCCGCTGGCACGGGCTCGCCGTTTGGTGGAACACTGCGGGTTGGAGGCGTCTATCCGGCTGGTGCAGACGGACGGTCTGCAGGGTCTCTCCGGGGAGAGACCGGACACAGTGGTCATCGCCGGCATGGGGGCCGACACGATCGCCGGGATCCTGCGCACCGCGCCGCCGCTGCCGGAGGCGGTCTTTTTGCTGCAGCCCATGACGCACGCCGAACGGCTGCGGCTCTTTTTGGCTGAACACGGTTATGAGTTGTATGGAGAGCGGTTGGCGGCGGAGGGAGGCCGGCTGTACAATGTGTTGGCGGCTCGCCCGGGTGGGCCGCGCGTCACACCGCCGCCAGGTGCCTGGTATGTGGGGCCGGCGTTGCGCGCGGCAGGGGATCCGCTTTTTCCGGTCTATCTCGCCCGCCAGATCCGGCGGTTGCGTGCGGAGATGCGAGCGCTGGCCGCCTCGCGCAAGCCGGAGGACGCGGAGCGACTGACATGGGTGAAAGCGGCGTTGACAGCGCTGGAGAATGCCGCTTGCTGACAGACCCTTAGATGCTACGACGAGACGGGAGGAGATTGTGATGGCGTGCACGGTGGGCAAGATAGAGGCTGTTTTGGAGGACTTCGCGCCGTCTGCCTGGGCGCGGGACGTCTTTCCGGAGGACAACGCCGGGCTCCTGCTGGGACGGCGCGAGGCGCCGGTGTCCCGCGTGCTGGTGGCGCTCGACGCGGACCGGCGCGCGGTGGAAGAGGCGGTGGCGCAGGGAGTGCAGTTGTTGGTGACGCACCACCCGGTGACCTTCGGGACCCGGCGGATCACCGGGGAGACAGAGGAGGGCGCGCGTTTGCTGACGCTGGCCGAGCATAAAATCGCCGCTCTCTGCATGCATACGAATTGGGACGCGGCGCCGGACGGCGTCAGCGAGGCGCTGGCCCGCGCGGTGGGCCTCGCGCCGCCCTATGAGATACTGGGTGCTCGGTTTGTCCATACGGACGGGCGGGTATACGGTCTCGGGCGCGTGGGCCGGCTGCCGGCGCCCTGTTCCCCGGAATGTCTGGCCGAGCAGGTCCGAGTCCGGCTGCATGGTCCCGGGGTGCGCTTTGTGGCCGGCAGCCGGTCGTCATATCTGGTGGCCGTCGGCAGCGGCGCGTCGGGCGGCCAGTTCGACGACGTGCTGCGCCATGGATGCGACACCTTCATCACCGGAGATGTAAAACATAGCCTTTTCTTGACGGCGCGGGCCTGCGATGTCACACTGATCGACGCCGGGCATTTTCACACGGAACATCCCATCGTTACATCCGTAGCAGCGCACCTGCGCCGGGTACTGCCCGGTCTCACCGTTTTGGAGTCGGAGACCACGCAGGAGCCCGCCGTCTGGCTCAGCATGACGCAGCACTGAAATAAGAGAAAAACTGTCAATTTGCAATTGTCAGTTGCCAAGAAAGGTTGGGAGGAAAAATGCCGCTGGACGCGGTGTGTCTGTCGGCACTGGCCGACGAACTGGGCGCCGCTCTGGCGGGCGGCCGTGTGGACAAAGTCTTCATGCCGGCGCGCGAGGAGGCGGTATTGGCCATGCGTGGACCCGGCGGGCCGGCGCGGTTGCTGCTCGCGGCTGGGTCCCGCACGCCGCGGGCGCATATCACCGAGGTGGTACGGGAGAACCCCGCCGCACCGCCGATGTTTTGCATGCTGCTGCGCAAGCATCTGATCGGCGCGCGTCTGGTCGAGGTCCGGCAGCCGCCGCTTGAGCGCGTGCTGCTGTTTGTGTTTGACGCCACAGACGAGATGGGTGAACCCTGCCGGAAGACGCTGGCGGCGGAGCTCATGGGCCGGCACTCGAACCTGATTTTGATCGGCTCGGACGGGCGCATCGTCGACTGCTTGCGGCGGGTGGACATGGAGATGTCCGAGCGGCGTCAGGTGCTGCCCGGACTTTTCTATCACCTGCCGCCGGGGCAGGGCAAGCGGGATCCGCTTACCACGGACGGGACAGTCTGGGCGGCGCTGGCCGCCGGCCGGCCGCCGGGGCAGCCTTTTGACGACTGGTTGCTCCAGACCTTTGCCGGCCTGCCGCCGCTGCTGTGCCGAGAGATCGTCCACTTAGCTGGCGGTCCGTCGGCTGAGGATGAGGTTTGTCTGCGGGCGGCGCTGGCATGGCGGTCGGAGGTGTTGGCGCGGCATTTTGCGCCCTGGCTGCTCATGGAAGGGGATGGGGCGGTCGATTTCTCTTACCGGCCCATCACTCAGTACGGGGCGCTGTATGCGCCGCGCCGCGCGGACAGCTTTTCACAGATGCTGGACATCTTTTACGCGACGCGCGACGCCAAGGAACGGATGCGAGCCGGCGCGCAGGAGATGACGAAGCTGGTCACGACGCTGCGTGACCGCGCGCGGCGAAAGGCGGCGGCCCAGCGGCTGGAATGGGAGAAAACCCAGACGCGAGAGCGTCTGCGGGAGTATGGGGATCTTTTGATGGCGAATCTGTACCAGATCGAACCGGGTTGGCGGGCGGTCACAGTGCCGGATTTCTACCGCGGCGGCGAGACGGAGATCCCACTGAACCCTCAATGGACGCCCCAGCGCAATGCGGCGCAATATTATAAGGACTACCGGCGCGCCAAGACTGCCGAGGCAGTGCTGGCGGAGCAGATGGCCGCCGGCGAACGGGAGAGCGAATACTTAGACAGCGTACTGGACGCTTTGGAGCGGGCGTCCTCACGGCAGGACTTGCAGGAAATTGCGGAGGAGCTCACACAGGGCGGGTATTTGAAAGCTGCCAAATCCCGGTCCCGGCGGGACGCACGTCCGGCGACGTCACAGCCGATGCGTTTTGTGAGCTCCGCCGGCGTCACGCTGCTGGCCGGGCGCAACAACCGGCAAAACGACGCGCTCACGATGAAGACGGCCGCCCGAAGCGACATTTGGCTGCACGCGCAAAAGATTCCGGGCAGCCATGTGATCATACGGCTCGACAGCGCGCCGCCCGACGACGTCACATTGAAGGAGGCGGCGGTTATCGCCGCCACACTGTCCCGCGCCGGCGGCGCGTCCAAAGTGCCGGTGGACTATACGCGGGTGTCCCGCGTCAAAAAACCGCCCGGCGCAAAGCCGGGCATGGTGATCTACGACGACTACAAGACCCTCATCGTCCGCCCGGACAAAAATTGCCTGCAACAGCTGTCTGCGGACGGCTGACGCATTTCTGACACCTAAACCATTATGATTCGGCAGTTTCCAAGGCGGCGGGGTCGTCTCCATACATGACGCCCTGCGCGGTGATTTCATCGTCTTGTAAAATAAAAAATAGTATTTTTTCGCGTCACGCCTGAACAGTGTTTTTGTGCCGGACAATTTAATGAAAGCGAGCAAGCCCGCATGAATACTGGATTTATGCGGGCTTGCTCTTTGTTCTTTTGCGTCTGCTCACGCGCCAAAAATCGGCGCGTGGCGCCAAAATGGTGCCTGAGCTTCATAAAGCAATATAAGAAGTGGTAAGGAATTGTAAGCACTTGCGTGATTTACAACTCTGTTTCATGCCCTTTTGCTTTTGGCGGTTTAGGCTTCTCCGCTTCCTTTTCCGTCTGCCCGCCCGCCGCGTGGACGGCGGCGTGGTAGAGGTCAAGCACTTCCTTTTTGCGCTCCAAGCGCACGTCCACATACCGCGCCGTGACCGCTTCAAAGTTCATGGACAGGCCGAGCGACGCGCCGATCCC
>JAISCT010000024.1 GCA_031265355.1 Oscillospiraceae bacterium
ACACACAGGAGAACGAACACAAACACATACGCAATCGCTCCGTCTTTAGTCTTTCCGACCTGCACGCGAACCAACCTGGGCGCGGTGTCCACTATGCGGATTTTCGCAGCAGCTATCAGATAACGATATGCAATTACAATGTTTTCAACTGGGACAATGAACTTGTGGAGGAATTCACCTATCGCAATGCGAACGGCAGACAGCTGTCCGACATCACGACCGCGATTTTCATTGATCTGACGCAGGTAGAGGAGATCGTGAGAAAACCCGTTGCTGAGATGACTGCTATCGAGCAGTGGGTGGTGTTCCTCGCGAAGGCAAACGACCCTAGATGCCGGGATGCACTCAATGAGATCTTGAAACGAAAAGAGGGGATTTCCGTGGCGTATGAAATGTTGACATCAATCAGCACCGACGCGAACGAGCGCGCCCGTTTCCACTCGCGGCGCATGTGGCAGATGGACAGAGACCACGAACTCGCGTCCGTGGTACACGATACAAACGCCAAGTGGGAGAAAGTCGTCGCCGACAAGGACAAATCGCTTGCTGACAAGGACGAAATGCTCGCCGACAAGGACAAATCGCTTGCCGACAAGGACAAAATGCTTGCCGACGCGCAGGCGCTCATCGCAGAATTGCGCGCAAAACTTGGTGAGCGGTGAATAACAAAAAATAGTAGGTAGCTGTGGGCGTAGTATAATAGCACTGTCGTGACGCTGTGTTTATCCGGTTGCGGCTCTTCTTTTTTTTAAGAGGTTGCAGATGGTGCTTTTGCCCACCTTCGCGACACGCCGTTTCAAAAGCGCAGACGCCTTTACAGAACTGACCTCCAGTGAAACCTTCACTATCTCTTCGGTAAGCCGTGTGCTGCGCTTGGCCTTATGGGGCAGACAATCAAACGTCTCGGCGAAGGTCTTGTGCCCGCATCTTTCGTTGGGGCAAAACATCTTTCTATTGAAAAGCACGACTTCTGTCTTCTTGCCCTGGATGGGCAGATCCCGGAACCGTCTCTCGTAGCGGCTGTGCGTCTTATCTGAGGTGCTACCGCAGTATGGGCATACAGCCTCCTGTCGTGCAGATGCCACGTAGATGTAGAGTATGTCGTCGATGATCTCATGGTGCTCATATGCCAGGTTCTCGTCAAGCAGTTTGACCAGCTCGTCCATTTTCGCCTACCCCGCTTCCTGCCTGCCTCCAGGCTGTCTCTATTCTACCGGAATTTCGCTGGAATATCAACTAACTTTGGAAAGAATCTTGAAAAGTGGCTCAATTTAAGTGGCCGTTTTTGGTTCAAAACTATTGACCGGTCACAGGCGGTCCCCGCAGCTCTGGAGCTGGCGGAGACTGTAGTACCCGCGTGAAAATCCCAGTACTATCCGCGGACAACCCGTCATAGGATGTGGCAGGACCGGGATAAGGCCCGCGGGACTGTGGGCGGTCCTGGGCGAAGAAGGAGGGAAAGATCACGACATCCTATGAATCCGCCGTCGGACTGCTGCCATCGCCGCTGCGGGGGCTGCTGCGCACACTCCCCAAAGAGTCATGGACCCAAGCCGAGGAAATCCGTCTGCGGGCTGGACAGCCGCTCACCGTGACGCTGCCGGACGGCGAACGCTCCCTGCCGCCGGGCGGTTTTTATCTCGTCAAACCGCGCGACCTCGAAGCCGTGCTCGAAACGGCGACACAGGGCTCCACCCATACGGCGCTTTTGTCCCTGGGGACGGGTTTCGTGACGACGCCGGGCGGGCACCGCCTGGGGGTGTGCGGCGCCGTGATCCAGCGGGAAAACGGCGCGTTGGGGCTGCGCTGCGTCTCCTCGGTCTGCCTGCGTGTCGCGCGGGCCGTGCCCGGCGCGGCCGATGGACTGCCGCTGCAGCTTTTGCACGGGGACCGCTTCTTCCATACGTTGATCCTCTCGCCGCCGGGGTTCGGAAAAACGACGCTGCTGCGCGATCTGACCCGGCAGATTGCCAACGGAGGCGCGCACGGCGCGCCGCGCCGGGTGGCGCTTGTGGATGAGCGCGGCGAAGTGGCCGCTTGTTACCGGGGCCAGCCGCAGCTCGACGTGGGCGCGCACACGGACGTGCTCGACGGATGCCCCAAGGCGCGGGGCATCATGTGGCTGCTGCGCGCCATGGCCCCCCAGGTGCTGATGGTGGATGAAATCACCTCGCCCGAGGACATGGACGCGATGGCGGCCGCCCAGGGCTGCGGGGTGACGCTGTTCGCCACCCTTCACGCCGACGGCCTGCGCGACCTCGCGGCGCGCCCTGCCCGCCGCGCGCTGGCCGGCCTGTTTCAGCGGGTGGTCGTCATCCACCGGGCCGACGGGCACCGCCGCTGGGAGATCCACCCCTTCCCGGATACGCCGGAGACGCCGCCCGACGGGGAAAGGAGGGCGCCGTGATGCGCTGGATTGGCGCTATCCTCGTGGCCGGCGGCGCGTCGGCCATCTCCCTCGCGGCCGTGCAGAACCTCGGCGCCCGCGTGCGGCTGCTCGCCGCCCTGACGGACGCGCTGGAACTCATGCGCGCGGAGCTGCAGTTCAACCTGACGCCACTGCCCGCGCTGATGGAAGTGCTGGCCGACAGGGCGCCCACGCCCGCGCGCGCCTTCTTCGCCCGCTGCGCGCGCCTCATGACCCTGCTTGGGGAACACAGTTTCCAGGCGCTGTGGAACAAAGCCCTCACGGAGACGGAGGGGGCCTGGCTGCCGCCGGAACGAGAGCTTATGGCTACACTGGGCGGCTTGCTTGGGCGCTACGACGCGGAGGCGCAGGGCCGGGCCGTCTCTTACGTCCGGGAACGGATGGAGGCGCTTCGGCGCTGCGCGGAGGAAAAACGGATCCGCCAGAGCCGCGTCTACGGCGCCCTGGGCCTCGCCTCGGGCCTCGCCGTCGTCATCATCTTGCTGTGAACCGGACCCGAAAGGAGAGGCGGCCATGCAGGTGGATCTGATCTTCAAAATTGCGGCCATCGGGATCATCGTCGCGGTGCTAAACCAATTGCTGATCAAGTCGGACCGCGCCGAGCAGGCGATGATGACCACGCTGGCGGGCCTCATTGTCGTCCTCATGCTCCTGCTGCGGGAGATCAACAACCTGTTTACGCTCGTGAAGTCGCTCTTCGGGTTTTAGAACGGTGACAGGACTGTGGAAGATAGCCGTCATCGCGGTGCTGGGCGCGCTGGCCGCGCTGGCGGTTCGAAAGAGTGTCCCCGAACTGGCGCTCACGCTGACGCTGACCGTGAGCGCCGTCATCCTGACACTGGCGGCGACGGCGCTCACGGAAGTCATGGCGTTTCTGCGCCGGATGGCGGACATGGCGGGGCTCTCGTCGGAGCTGTTTTTACCGGTGATCAAGACGGTGGGGATCGCCCTCGTCGCCAAACTGGCCGCCGATGTCTGCCGGGACGCCGGGCAGAGCGCCGTCGCCTCCGCCACAGAGACCGCCGGCGTCCTCGTGGCCCTGTACCTGACGCTGCCCCTGTTGTCAAAAGTCGTCGACCTGGTCACATCATTGATATGATGGCTCAAGTGTCAAAAGCCTCGCCCGCCGCTGGCCGGCGATTTATTCCGCCATATTTCACAAAAAGCCTCGCGAATACCTCCAGTATTCACTGCGTTTTTTGTTGCATCTGCCGAAAAAATCGGCTCGGCCTTCGGCAGACGCACTTCTAACACTTGAACCATATGATAAAGAGGAATCTCCATGAGACGCATGAAACACGCGAAACACACGCGGCCAATCGCCTGCCTGTCCGTCTGCCTCTGTGCGGCGGCCACGTTTGCACCCGCGGCCGCCGCGGCGGGGGATATCAGCAGTCCACCAACCGTCAACTGTCAACTGTCAATTGTCAACTATCAAGATGTGTTGGCGGAGGCGCTGGAACTCCCGGATCTGCCGCGGGCGGTGCCGCCGGAGGCCAGGGATTTTGTGGAGGGCCTCTCGCCGGACACGCTGCCGGAGGATCTGGACGGCGCGCTGGAGAGGGCGGCGGACGCCGCCGGGCGCCAGGCCGGCCCCCTGGTGCGGGAGGCGCTGCGCGGATTGTTTGCGGTGCTGGCGATTGTCGTCCTGTGTGCCGTGGCCGCTGCGGTGCAAAAGGGCGCCGGCGGGCCGGATATGGCGCTGCCGGCCGGGATCTTGGCAGTCACGGCCGTCTCGGTCGGGCAGGTAGGACGCCTCATGACCGTGGGCCGCGAGGCGATCCAGAGCCTGGACGTCTTTGCCCGGGTGCTGCTGCCGGCGCTGGCCGCCGCCTCCGCGGCCACGGGCCAAGTGGGCGCGGCGACGGCGCGCCATGTCGCCACAATGCTGTTTTCCGATCTGCTACTGACGCTGATGGCCCACGTGCTGACGCCCCTCGTGTTTGTCTATGTAGCCCTGCTGGCGATCGGCGCGGTCGTCGGGCAGGAAACGCTGACGCGCTTGGCCGGATTTGTCCGATGGACGGTGACGGGGCTGCTCACCCTCTCCCTTACGGCCTTTGTCGCCTATCTCACGGTCGGCGGCGCGCTGGCGGGGGCTGCCGACGCCGCCGCGCTGAAGGGCGCCCGGTTTGCCCTGTCGGGCGCCGTGCCGGTGGTCGGCGGCATTTTGTCGGACGCCGCCGAGACAGTACTTGCCGGAGCGGGGCTCATAAAAAACGCGGTCGGCGTCTTCGGTCTTTTCGCCGTGGCCGGCATCTGCCTCGTACCCTTCCTGCGGGTGGGCGTACCCTACCTGTTGTACAAACTCACGGCCGCAGCGGTCGCGCCGCTGGCCGACGAACGGCTCGTCCGGCTCATCGACGGACTGAGCGGCGCCTTTGGGTTGATCTTGGGCATGACGGGCGCCGCGGCCCTGCTCATCTTTCTCTCGATCGTCTCGGCCATATCGGGGGTGGGTGTGCTGTGATGGATTTTTTCCGGCATTGGCTGATCGGCGCGGCGGCGGCCGGCGCGCTGGTGTCCGCGGCCTGCGTCCTTACGCCGCCGGGGGCTGGACGCCGTGTGGTGCGCATCGCGGGGGCGCTGCTGCTGCTGCTTGTCATCATGCGGATGCCGCCGCAGGGCGGCGTGTCCGGCGGGGGGCTCAAAGCCGCCGGCGAAGCCCCTCGGGCGGAGCTTGAGCGCCGCCTGGCCAAGGCGGAAGAAGCGGAGGTGCGTGTGATGAAGGATCTCATAGCGGAGAGGACAGCCGCATATATTGTGAGCGAGGCCGGCGTCAGGGGGCTGTCCCTCACGGCCGAGGTGACGGTCCGGGCGGAGACAGACGGAACGCCGATGCCGTATGCCGTGCATCTGCGGTCCCGGACAGAACCGAACCCGGACGCCGCCCGGACCCTGGGGGACTGGATCGCCGGGACGTTCGGCATCCCGGCCCAACGGCAGACTTGGGCGGCGGAGGTGAGCGGATGAAGACGGACGGACGCCTCGGCAAACCGGGCGTCAAGCTCCCCGCGTGGCTGAGCCGGTACCGGTATGTGCTGCTCATCGCGGCGGTCGGCGTCCTGCTGCTCATGTGGCCCGTCTCCCGGCCGACGGAAGCGTCGTCGTCGCTGCCGCCGGTCACGTTTTCTTTGGCGGAGTTTGAAGAACATCTGGCCGAGGCGCTGTCGGCCGCCGGCGGGGTGGGGCGCGTCCGGGTGGTGCTGACGCTGCGGACCGACATGGAGACGCTGCTCCCGCGTGAAGAGAGCGTCAGCGAGCGCCGCTCGTGGGACGACGGCCGCCTCAGCGATTACGACGTCCGGACGGATGTGAAGACAGTGGTGTCCGGCAGCGGCGGAGACGGACCGATGGTGATAGGCCGTGTCTATCCGGAGTTCAAGGGCGCGCTTGTCGTGTGCGACGGCGGAGGGGACCCGACGGTTTGTCTACACGTGGTGGAGTCGGTGGCGGCGCTCACCGGACTCGGCAGCGACAAGATAGCCGTGATCCCCATGGAAAAAAGCAGGACAGGGAGGAAAGCAGAATGAAGATCTGGAAACGCAACGCCGTGATCATGACAGTCATCCTGTTTGTGTGCGTGGCGCTGTATCTGAGCTGGAGCGGCAACCGGTCGGAGGATGGCCTGTCCGACGAGATGGGGTCCTTCCTCGACGGCGCGGACGACCTGCTGCAGGTGCACGACGTCCAACCGGAGGCGGGGGATCCACTGGCGGGTGTCGACGTCGGCGTCATCGAGCCGGGTACGGACACGATTGTACAAGGCGCCTCGCCGGGCGGAGAGGCGGACAGTTATTTCGCCCAGGCCCGGCTCTCGCGCCAGCGGGCCCGCGACAGTACGCTTGAGGTGCTAAACCGGACCGCCGGGCGCGAGGAAGAGGATCAGTCCCTGCGGGACAAGGCCGCCGCGCTGCTTGAGTCGCTGGCCCGCGACACGCTGAGAGAGGCCCAGATTGAGGAACTCGTCAAGGCCAAGGGCTTCGCTGACTGCGTGGCGTTTTTAAACGAGAGCGGCGTCAACATCGTCGTGGCCCCGCCCAAGGGCGGGCTGCTGGCCAGCGATGTGGCCAAGATCCAGGACATCGTGGTCGGCGAAACTACGCTGCCCGCTACGGCGATCAAGATCGTCGCGGCGAAAATGTGAAGAATCATTCAACACGTTGAAAATTGGTTCGAAATCTCTGCTTGAGTGGGTTTGACGCGTTCAGGCCCCGGAAATCCAGAAAATGGATTTCCGGGGCCTGAAAAATCGTTGACAAGAACACGAATTTATTATATTATGTTTAAGTAACTGTTTCGAGGCTCTTGGGCCTACCGGCTGCTGCGCGGCGCCTGTTGACGACGCCGGTGCCCCAGGGGACAGACGATGGGATGTAGCCAAGCCGGTAAGGCACCAGACTTTGACTCTGGCATTCGCAGGTTCGAGTCCTGCCATCCCAGCCAAGGTCCGCTCGTCTTCAGCAGAGGGGGAGGAGGACGAAGAGGGGGATGACTGCTTTTGCGCAAGCAATGGCAGCCCCATCCGACCCACTAGCTCAGTCGGCAGAGCACCTGCCTTTTAAGCAGGTTGTCCGCGGTTCGAATCCGCGGTGGGTCACCAAAGCAGTCCCAATGCAACCCCTCTGGTCATTTTTGCGGGCGAACGGTTGGTATTTGGCATCATGTTTAAGCGCACGAAAAAGTCCTGATGCAACAAACAACGAGGCACGCGGTCTGTTTCGGCTGCGTGCCTCGTTGTTGTATCCAAAATTCGGTCAATCACGTGATATAATTGACTTACACTCGGGAAAAAGGATGTTGTGCAAAATGAAGAACTACGAAGACGCGCTGAAGCTGTGGCGGATTTTCTCAAACATCAGACCGCGCAAACGTGGGAAAAGTCGCTCGAACGAGAGCGGCGTCGGGATGAGGCGCGGTAGGACAAAGAAAATAGTATGATATCTATAATTCTCATGGTATCTCCGGGCGGGTCAGGGGTTCGGCGAGGGAATGGGAGCCGTAGAAGAAGGCCGAGGCGCCGTCTTTTTGGAATTGGACCGCCTCGATGCCGGATAGTTCGGTGAGAGAGAGAACAAAGGCGTCCAGCACCAGCTCCGGCGGCACCTCCGGTTCGGTGTCGTAGAAAGCGGCCGGCAGGTTGACGCAACAGAGACTGCCCTCCGTCCGGACACTCAGGGGAGAAATGTCGAAACCCACGAGCGGCAGCAGGCCGGACAGCTTGGGGCCGCCCAGCAGTTCTTCCACCACATAGCGCTCGGCGGACTCATTTTCGCGGATAAACACCACGCGCGTCTCGCGCGTCAGCGCCGATGTGGCGGCGGAGACAAAGTACAGCGTGAGCTGACGCTCGACCGGCCGCAGCGCCAGAGAGTCCGTCACAAAATCGCGTGCGGTCAGCGCGCGGTCGATCTCGGGGCAGGGCTGCCCCTCCACTGTCAGCCGCAGCGTGCGAACGCCGGGCAGTTCGCACAGCGTCAGAACGGCGCAGGCACCGGCGACGGTGACGGCCGCGCCGGAGAAAGAAGGCGCTGCGGAGAGATCGACCGTGAGCGCGCCCGACTCCAGCGAGGTGGACAGCACCCGCATGCCCGCCGGAAAGGCAGACCGCAGGCGGTCGCCCTCCGGCGCCGAAAGCAGCCGGTCGGCGGCAAAGGCGATGGGGTCCGCCGCCCCCGCCGCGTCGAATACAAAGGGTGCGAGCATCTGGTCCAGAGTGCCGCTCTCCCAGTCCGCGACATAGTAGACGGTGAGGCCGTCGGCCGGGGCGGGGGTGGGCCGGGCCGCGCCCTGACAGCCGGCCAGCAGACAGATGAGCGCCAGACAGCCGGCCGCGCCGCGCCGCGCGGCCGGCGTTCGCTTCGGCAGACGGGTACCCAGATACATCACGATGGATCTCCCCCAAAATCAAACTCTCAGACGTCCCCGGCCACGTCTTCGGGACGCTGCTGCGCCAGCGGAAAGCTGACCGTCACACAAGTGCCGATACCGAGACGGCTGTCCAGCGTAATGTCGCCTTCATATTGTTCGATGGTCTTTTGCACGATCGAGAGGCCCAGCCCGCCGCCGCCGGCTTCGCGGGAACGGGCCTTGTCCACCCGGTAAAAGCGCTCAAATACGCGGGACAGATCTTCTGACGGAATGCCCATGCCGGTGTCGTCCACGACGAGCACCGCGCGGTCGCTCCGAGTCCGGAGGGACACGCGCACCAGCCCCCCCGGCTTGTTGTACTTGATGGCGTTTTCCATCAGGTTGAAGACAGCCTGGAAGATATCGTCCTCGTTGCCCCGCACGAGGCAGCCCTCGTCCAGTTGGAGCCTCACGGCTACCTCATAGTGCTCCGCCAGCGGGGTGAGCCGGCGGGCGACCCGCGACGCCACCGCCCTCAGATCGACGACGATCATGGGGACAAAAGCGCCCGCGTCCAGTCGCGTGAGCGCCAGCAGTTTCTCCGTCATGCGGGCCAGCCGGTCGCTCTCGTCTCCGATGTCGGCCACAAATTCGCGGATTGTGTCCGTCTCCATGTTCTCCGTCTGCAGGATCGAGTCCGTCAGCAGTCTGATGGAGGCCAGGGGCGTCTTGAGTTCGTGAGAGGCGTCCGACACGAACTGCCGCCGCGCGTTTTCCGTCTTTTGCAGGCGGCCCGTGAGCGCGTTGAACTCGTCCGCGAGGAAGGCCAGCTCGTCGCGGCCGCGCATCAGGACGCGGTGGCTATACTCCCCCTCGCGCACCAACCGGATGGCGCGCAACAACGCGCCCACGCGGCGGGCCAGCGCGGACGACATCAGGATGCTCAGGATGATGACGACGGAAGCGATGCTCACGGAGATGCCGCCGATGTTGGAGCGCAGATCGCGGATCAATTTCGCCTGGTCGGCGTCGTATTCGTAAAGATATACGGCGCCGAACGGCCCATTGGGGTTCATGATAGGCAGGGCGACCCGGCTCTCGAAAGCCGCGTCCTCGTAACGGCTTACAAAGACATCCTTGCCCGCGAGCGCCAGAAAAATTTCGGGCAAAAGAACGTACTTTTGCCGCGCGTTGTCGGAGGCGGCATTGTCAAAGACGACCAGTCCCTCGGCGTCCGTCACGACGATCCGGGAGAGCCCCCGGTCGCCGAGCACCTCGATCACCCGACCCACATCCTCCGCGTTCAGCGTTTCCAGCGAAGAGAGGGACGAGGCGATGAGGTCGGCGCGGGCGGTGAGGCTTTCTTGCTTGAAACGAAACAGAAAATCCCGCGACACTAGAACGGGGTAGCTGTTCAGCAGCACTAGCATGAGCACGATGATCGCGATGTAGGACAGAGCAATCTTCAACTGGTACCGGCCGGTGATCCGCCGGTTCGCCGGTTTTTTTGCCATGCCGCGCACCCCCCGTCGTCGCCGCGCCGCCGTCACGGCCGGCAGAAGAAATAACCGACGCCCCACTTGGTCAGCAGGTATTTCGGTTTGGCGGGACTTGTCTCCAATTTTTCTCTCAGGCGGCGGATGTGGACATCCACCGTCCGGATGTCGCCGGGGTATTCGTAGCCCCAGACGATGTCAAGCAAGCTCTCGCGGGTGTACACGCGGCCGGGATTTCGCATCAGAAGCTCCACAAGATCGAACTCCTTGGCGGTGAGTTCCACCGAACGTCCGTCCACGGAGGCGTTGTGCCGGGAGATGTCCAGCGTGATGTTGCCGATCTGCAGCGTCTCCACCGGCGGCGCCTGCTGGTTTTGCTGCACGACCACGCGGCGCAAAATGGCCCGGATGCGCGCCTTGAGCTCCATAATGTTGAAAGGCTTGGTGACGTAGTCGTCGGCTCCGTACTCAAAACCGATCAGTTTGTCGGTGTCCTCACTGCGTGCGGTGAGCATGATGATGGGGACGGCGGAAAACTCGCGGATGCGGCGGCAGGCCTCCAACCCGTCCACCTCCGGCATCATCAGGTCCAGGATGATGAGATCAAAGGCGCTCTCGCGCGCCAGACGGATCGCACTCTCGCCGTCGTAGCAGCAGCTCACCTCGTATCCCTCGTGTTCCAGATTGAATTTGAGACCCTTGACCAGAAGTCTCTCGTCATCCACCAGCAGCACTCTCACAGATGTTCCCGATCCTCTCGTCAAAACAATTTACCATATATTTACATATCTGTCATCAGGACATCAGCCCGTGGTGATCAGATCTTTGAGCTGCGCGTATCGTTTTTCGCCGATGCCGGAGACCTCCATGAGCTGCGACGGGTCGGAGAAGCCGCCGTGCTCCGTACGCCAGGCGATGATGCGCTCGGCCAGCACCGGGCCGACGCCGGGCAGGTCGGTCAGTTCCTCGGCTGTTGCGCGGTTGATGTTGACAGGCTGCCACACGGCGGCCTTGTCCTCCGGCCCCGTGATGATGGCCGGCCCCGCCGGCGTATCGGGCGTCCCTGTCTCTGTTTCCGTCTCCGATTCGGCCCCAAGCGCCGGCTCCGCCTCCAGTCCGGACGGCGGCACGGTACTCACGGGCGGCGGCGCGGCGGAGACGGCCGCCGGGAGATTGTCCGGCTGGTCCTGGGGTGTGGCGACGATCGAGAAAGTGCCCGGTCGCGTGCGGCCGGCCAAAAAGTATCCGAGACAAAAGGCGGCAAACAGCGCGCACAGCGTCAGTGTGACAAATGTGAGCCTTCTCCGCAAAAAAATCGCCTCCTTTCGCCCACAGGAGCGTGAGTCTCAATCGCACTTTGCGCGGCCGCCCGAGAATTCCCAACTTCGGGCGGCTTGCATCCCGTCTTCCGGTTTGATATAATCATCCGGGAGCCTTGGCGCGGAAACCGAAAAACTAAATGTTAGCAAAAAACAAAATTTTAAAAAACAAGATGATCATGAACTCGGAGGGTGCCTCATGGTTCCCACGTGGTATCGTCAAATGATCATGTCTTTCGGGGGTTTTTGTATGGGGAGAGATGAAAAGATGGCGCGGCGCGCGCGCGGCGGGTGGGTGCGCGGACTCTGTGTTTGGTTGGTGCTGGCGGCCCTCGCGGCCGCCCCGCCCGCGAAGGCCACGGCAAAACTGCCGCCCGTCACTGTCACTGCGAACACGGCGCTGCTGGTCGATTCGGACTCCGGGGAGATTCTCTTTGAGAAAAACATCCGCGAGCGTGCCTACCCGGCCAGTCTGACCAAGATCATGACAGCCCTGCTCGCCCTGGAGCGCGGAAAGCTCGACGACCTTCTTACAGCCTCGGCCACGGCCTTTGCGGATATGGTACCGGGCGGCAGCACGCAGAACATACAGGAGGGCGAGGTCATGACGCTGGAGAATTATCTCTACTGCGCCCTGATCTCTTCCGCCAACGAGGCCTGCAACGTCATTGCCGAGTACATCTCCGGCAGTGTCGAGGCCTTTGTCGCGTTAATGAACGAGCGGGCGGCGCAGCTGGGCTGCGAGAACACCCAGTTTGTCAATACGCACGGCCTGCCCGACGAAAACCATTATACGACGGCCTGGGACATCTACCTCGTCACGAGGGAGGCCATGAAGTACCCCGAGTTCATGATCATCTGCAACACGGCGGCCAAATCGATCCCGCCCACCAACAAGTGGGAGAAGGAGCGGGCGCTGTACACGACGAACCATCTGATCTCCAACAACACGGAAAGACAGTATCTCTACTACCCGGCCAAGGGCATCAAGACAGGGCATACCAACGCGGCGGGGTACTGCCTTGTCTCCAGCGCGGAGAAGAACGGACTGTACTTCATCAGCGTGGTCATGGGCGCGCGGGAGGAGGAGGAAACAAAACGGATCCTCAGCTTCGTAGAGACAGCCGAACTCTTCGAGTGGGGTTTTGCCAATTTCAGCGTCAAGCCGCTGCTGAAGACGACGGAACAGATTCGAGAGGTGGTCGTCGAAAAAGGCAAAGGGAAGGACTCCGTCATGCTCGTGCCCCAGAAAAGTCTGGAGGCGTTGGTTCCAAACGATCTGGAGGCGTCGGACGTGGACCGGAAGATCACCCCGAACTTCGAGGGCGCCGTGACAGCTCCGGTGGCGCGCGGCCAGGTGCTCGGCACAATCTCCCTGCGCTATGGCGACAGAGAATTCGGCACCGTGGCGCTCGTGGCCTCAAGCGACGTGGAGCGGGACGAGGCTCAGCAGGTGGCGGAGGATTTTCGTGATTTCTTTGACCGGGACTGGGTCAAGTATACGATCGCCGGTGTGGCGGCGCTGCTCATTCTCTATGTGGTGTTTGTGATCGTCTACAACGCCCGCCGCCGCCGCGCCCGCATGCGCGGCAACTACCGCGGCAACCGCCGCCGTCAGCATCGCAGACGCTGACGCTTCTTTGTAATACGCCGGAAAAAGATCCGGCGCTGCGTCGAGCATGACGTCGTCAGAGGCGTCCCCATCATTTTGTGCCGAAGATGCGGTCGCCGGCGTCGCCCAGGCCGGGGACGATGTAGCCGTGTTCGTTCAGACGTTCATCCAGCGCGCAGGCGTAGATGTCCACGTCGGGGTGCGCCGACTGTATCGCCTGCAGACCCTCCGGGGCGGCCAGAATGCACATGAGCCTCAGAGAGCGGCAGCCGAAATTTTTGAGGATCCGAGCGGCTGCCACAGCGGTACCGCCCGTGGCCAGCATAGGGTCCAAAATCAGCACGTCGCGTTCGCCGATGTCGGGCGGCATCTTGCAGTAATATTCCACCGGCTGTAAAGTGTCCGGGTCGCGGTACAGACCGATGTGGCCGACCCGAGCGGTGGGGATCAGGCGGACGATGCCGTCCGTCATGCCGAGCCCGGCCCGCAGCACCGGCACCACGGCGATCTTCTTTCCCGCGATGACATGGCCGCGCGCGCCGGCGACGGGTGTCGTCACGTCGACATCTTCAAGCGGCAGGTCGCGGGTCGCCTCGTAGCACATGAGCATGGCGATCTCGCCCACGCTTTCCCGAAACTCCTTGACGCCGGTGTCTTTGTCGCGCAGGATGGTCAGCTTGTGTTGGATCAGAGGGTGCTCAAGCAGCTGAAAACGGCTCATATAGACACGTTCCTTTCAGACACGCTTTTGCCAGGCGTGCCCTTTTGAGAATCGCCGCCGGCGGCCGGCGGCGTATTTGCCGGCCGCTCTTTGCGCTTCCGTTCGGCGCGTTCCCGTTCGGCCCCTGAGACCCGGAGGTAAACCGGGGTGGCATAGGTGGCGTTGTCCCGGTCCGGATGGGCGGCGGCCAGATGGGCCACGCCCCAGGCGCCGGGGAACCGGAGATGCGGCGGGGCCAGGCGCGCCGCGTCTCCGTTGCGCTCATTATAACACAACTCCGCCCCGTCTCCAACCAGGACAGGGTTCTTTTTTTGTATCTCGGCCCAAAGTGCCGTGAGCGGCAGCGCCCGGTCCTCCGTGAGACGCGTCAGCACGCCGCCGTCTGATGAAAACAGCGCGTTGTACATCTCGCCGCGGCGCGCGTCCTGCACGGCGCAGATGAGTCCGCCCCAGTGGGCCGCGCCCTGCGCGGCGGCCTCCAGCGAGGAGACGCCGAGGCAGGGTCGCCCCAGCCCCCACGCGAGGCCGTTGGCGGCGGCCACGCCGATGCGCAGACCGGTGAACGATCCAGGTCCGTGCGCCACGGCGATCAGATCCATGTCGGCGAGCGTCAGGCGCGCGTTTTGCAGCAGCGCCTCCACCATGGGCATCAGGGTTTGGGAGTGGGTGAGTCCGTTGTTTTGAAAGCTCTGCGCGAGAAGCGCGCCGTCCCGTACCACGGCCACGGAGGCCGAGAGCGAGGATGAATCAAACGCCAAAATGGTCACAGAGTATGACCCTCCAATCCAGGTGTTCGGGGTGGGGTTCCAACGTCACGAAGATCGTGCCGGGCGGCCAGAAGCCGTCCGCCCGTTCGCTCCATTCGACGGCGCAGACACCCCCCCGGTCCAGGTAGTCGTCCCAGCCGAGCGCGTCCAGGTCATCCGGACCGCCGAGCCGGTAGAGGTCGAAATGAAACAGCGGCAGGCGCCCGGCATACTCGTGTACCAGCGCGAAGGTAGGGCTCGTCACCCGGTCCTCAACGCCAAGGCCGCGGGCCAGCCCCCCCACAAAGGCAGTTTTGCCGGCGCCGAGTCCGCCGCGCAGCGCGACGACGGCCGGGCCGTCCAGCATGGTTCCCAGCCGCTGCCCCAGGGCGCGCGTCTCATCCGGTCCATGCGAGACTGTCCGCATACAAAACCGCCCCCTCTCTTGCACAGGATGCGAACATGGTGTATTATAACATAGTATAACATAGAGCTGTGTACGCCGCCAAGTGCGGTTTGCGGCCGGGAGACGACGACTCGGGAGGTGATGGGGTGAAAGAGGCGCGCAAGGCGGTGGGGCGGTTTTTGCGCACGGCCGATATGTTCTTGCTGTTTGTGTCTTTGCTTGCCGCATCCTACGGCATGGTGCTCATCTCCAGCGCGACTGCCGCGGGGGGGGAGTCCAGACGGCATCTGCTGGTGCAGGGCGGCGCCATTTTGATAGGCGTCGTGCTTTTTGTGCTGCTGTCCCTCGTCGAGGTGGAGATGGTGGCGGGCTTTTGGAAGTGGATCCTTGCCTTTAACGTCCTGTTTATGTGTCTGCTCCTTGTCTGGGGCGACGGCAGAGGGAACAACCGGAGCTGGCTGGCGCTCTCTTTCCTGCCGGTCTCGATCCAGCCGGCCGAGCTCGTGAAGCTCGGGTTCATTTTGCTGCTGGCCAAACAGATGTATGAACTGTCCCAGCGGGAGCGGCTGAACCATATTCTCTCGATCGGCATGCTCGGGTTTCACTTTGCGGGCATGGCAGGGCTCATCTTTTACACCTCGCAGGACAGCGGCATGATTGTCGCTTACGCCTGCATCTTTTTCGCGATGTGCCTTGGTGCCGGGATCCACTTTCGCTGGTTTGCCGCGGCCGGAGCCCTGCTCGCGGGGGCCGCGCCGCTGATCTGGAATTCACTCAAAGACTACCAACGGCAGCGCATCCTTGTGGGCTTCCGCCCAGAACTCGATCCGCTGGACTACGGCTACCAGTCGCTGCAGAGCAAGACGGCCATCGGCAGCGGCCGGCTGTTCGGGCAGGGGCTCTACCAAGGCAACCACACACAGCTCGGGAAGATCCCCGTCAAAGAATCCGACTTTATCTTTTCGGTGGCCGGGGAGGAGCTGGGCCTCGTGGGCTGCCTCGCCATTTTGCTGTTGCTCGGCATCATCGTCGTGCGGTGCCTCTACATTGCCACCCGGGCCAAGACGGAGCTCTCCGCGTCTGTCTGCGTGGGCGTGGCGGGTATGATCCTGTTCCAAACGATCATCAACGTGGGTATGTGCTTGGCACTCACGCCGGTGGTCGGTCTGACTCTCCCGTTTTTCAGCTACGGGGGGTCGTCCACCGTGGCGGTGTTCGCCGCCATGGGTCTCGTCTCCTCCGTCCGGCGCAACCCAAAACATCACTGGCTGAAAGATTGACCGCAAAACGGCAGAGAGTCCAAATGTTTAAATTTACAATAATTACCAGCAAAGACAAGAGGAGTGTCTGAACTTGGAAGAGAGAAAATCGGGTGTCAACTTTATTCATGAAGCAATCAACCGCGACTTGGCCGAAGGGGTGTACGACCGGGTGCAGACCCGTTTTCCGCCCGAGCCGAACGGATACCTGCACGTCGGCCACGCAAAGGCAATCTCCATCAGTTTTGGGGCGGCCGAAAAGTACGGAGGGCTGTGCAACCTCCGCCTTGACGACACGAACCCCACCAAAGAGGAAGTCGAATATGTAGAGGCTATCCAAGAGGACATCCGGTGGTTGGGGTACGAATGGGATAGGGTTTTTCACGCGTCCGACTACTTCGATTTTCTGCATGCGTGCGCAGTTCGGCTCATCGAGAAGGGCCTTGCCTACGTGTGCGACCTCACCGCCGACGAGATCCGCGAATATCGGGGCACGCTGACCGAGCCGGGCCGGGAAAGCCCGTACCGGACGCGTTCTGTCGGGGAGAGCCTGGACCTCTTCAGGCGCATGACGGCCGGCGCGTTTCCGAACGGCGCGCGGGTGCTGCGCGCGAAGATCGACATGGCCTCGCCAAACCTGAATATGCGCGACCCGGTCATCTACCGCATTCTGCACGCCGCGCACCACCGTACGGGCGACAAATGGTGCGTCTATCCGATGTACGATTTTGCGCATCCGCTCTCCGACGCGGCCGAGAAGGTGACGCATTCGCTGTGTTCGCTGGAGTTTGAAAACCACCGGCCCCTGTATGACTGGTGTCTGAAAGCCTGTGAGATTCAAAACCCGCCGCGGCAGATCGAGTTTGCCCGGCTGAACCTGAATTACACGCTGACGAGCAAACGCAAGTGCCTACGCCTTGTAAACGACGGTCTGGTGGCGGGTTGGGACGACCCGCGCATGGCCACGCTGTGCGGGATGCGCCGCCGCGGCTATCCGCCCGCGGCGCTACGCGACTTCTGCGAGCGCGTCGGCGTGGCGAAGGCGGCCAGTATCGTCGACTACGCGCTGCTTGAGGCCTGTGTGCGCGATGACCTAAACACGAACGCCCCCCGCGCGATGGCGGTGCTGAAGCCGCTGCGGGTGGTGGTCGACAACTACCCAGAGGGGACTTCGGAGACGCTGCCTGTCGAGCGACACCCGGACCGGTCGGAGCTTGGCACGCGGACGGTGACGTTTGCGCGTGAGATCTTCGTCGAGCGTGAGGATTTCGCCGTCACGCCGCCGCCCAAGTATCACCGCCTGTATCCGGGCGGCGAGGTGCGGCTGAAGAGCGCCTATCTGGTGCGCTGCGTCGGGTATGACGAGGACGATCACGGCGAGGTCGTCTGCGTGCATGTGACGTACGATCCGGACAGCCGGGGCGGAGAATCGCCCGACGGCCGGAAGATCAAGGGGACGCTGCACTGGGTGTCGGCGGCACACGCGATCTCCGCGGAGATCCGGTTGTACGACAGGCTGTTTTTGGTTTCTAATCCGTCGGATGAGACGGGCGTCGGGGATTTTACCGAAAACTTAAATCCGCACTCGTTGGAGGTGCTGACAGACTGTCTGCTTGAGGAATCGCTGGCCGAGGGCGCGCCGGGGGACACCTTCCAATTTATGCGGCAAGGCTATTTTTGTGAGGACAAGGACTCTGTTCCCACGCGCCGCGTCTTCAACCGCACCGTGGGTCTGCGCGACACCTGGGCGAGACGAAACAATTGACGATAGGCAAAGTACAGTTGAAATTGTTGCCCTCTGAAAAAGAGGGCGGCAGCGCATAGCTGCCGCCCCAGTAAGAAGGGGGTATTGATGAGTTGACTGCTTGCAGTATGCCCAAAAGGGCGGCGTGATATACGCCGTCACGCAAAAAAAGCGTGCGGCGCCGCGCGCAGAGGTGTCGCCGGCGCCCGGATGGGGAAAGGAAGCGAGTGTGTGAGGCGGATGGGTGTTTGGGCTGCCTGTGTGTGTCTGCTGCTGACACTGACGGGCTGTTTTTCCCTGGTGGACGACGAATTGTTGGTGCTCCCGCGCCAGCCGCAGGACTCCGTGAAGCTGCAGCGGTACATCGACGAGCATGTCGCCTCCGGCGGCCGGCAGATCGCGCCGCTGACCGGGCTGAACCGGCAGACCATCCAGAAGGTCGACATCGACGGCGACAAACAGGAGGAGGCGGTCCTCTTTTTTCGTTTTTCCGGCGACACGCCGCTTAAGATCTTCTTTTACCGGATCGTCGGAGAGGAGTACGAGCCGTTTGCCCGCGTCGACGGCGAGGGAGACTCGATCCAGAGCGTCACTTACGCCGACCTGAACAACGACGGTACCCAGGAGGTCATCGTCGGCTGGCGGGTGGTCGGCGGCGCGTTTAAAGCGATGACTGTCTACACCCTGCGGGCGGAGGGGCTGGAGACCGTTCTCTCCACGAGCTACAGCGGGTACGCGCTGCACGACATGGACGAAAACGGCCGGACCGATCTGCTGGTGCTCCGCTACCAGGATACGGAAAAGACGGGGATGGTCGAGATGTACCAGATGGGCGTGTCTGAGATCTCCGAGATTACCCCGCAGTTTTCGGCGCCGTTGTCACGCAACATCGAGGGGGTGATCCGCGCGCGGACGGGTCTGCTCGACGACGGGTATCCGGCGCTGTATGTGGTGAGTCAGTATGGCTCGGACGCGATGGTGACGGACGTCGTCGCCCTGCAGAAGCGGCGGTTGACCAACATCTCGCGTGACCCGACGACCGGTGTGAGCGACGGGACAGTGCGCAGTTATCTGGTCCCCAGTCTTGCCAGCTTATCCGACGACGGCGTCATCGACATCCCGCGCCCTGTAGCGCTGTCGGCGTATGACCCGGAGGCCGAGAACGCGGAACCCGTATGGATCATCCAGTGGATACGCTACCGCTCCGACGGCGAGGTGTTCACCTCGGTCACGACCTACCACAACTACACGGACAACTGGTACATCGAGCTGCCCGCGTCATGGACATGGGAACGGCTGGCCATGACGCGCCGCGATATCTCCGCCAATGAGCGCGGCGTCGTATTTGCCCTGCGGAGCGAGGAGGGGGCGCCGCCGTCCGATATGCTGACGATTTATACGCTGACCGGGGATAACATGGAGGAACTGGCCGCAAAGCCGGGGCGTGCCGCGCTGCTGACCGGCAACAATATGATCGTGGCGGCGGAGATCGACGCCGACGCGCCGGTTTCCAATACAGCGGTTGCGCGGTGGATGCATTGGCTCCAGAAGGATTGGATGACAGGGGAGTTGACAACGCTGTGAAAAAAGTTCTTGTTTTGGAGGACGAGTCCAGCATCCGCGGGTTCGTGGTGATCAACCTCAAACGGGCCGGCTACCAGGTGGTCGAGGCCGAGACGGGGGAGCAGGCACTGGAGAGTCTGGAGCAGCATCCGGACATCCGGGTGGCTCTCCTGGACATCATGCTGCCGGACATCGACGGTTTTGAAGTCTGCCGCCGCATCCGGGCGGGCGGCGGAAAGATGGGGATCATCATGCTGACGGCCCGCACCGGTGAGATGGACAAAGTCACGGGCCTTATGACCGGCGCGGACGACTATGTGACCAAACCCTTCTCTCCCACGGAACTGATCGCCCGCGTGGACGCGCTCTACCGCCGCGTCGGCGACGACCCGGAACCGGAGGTGCGCTATGAGATCAAGAGCGGGCCGTTTGTGCTCAACACGAAGAACCGGATTCTCTCCAAAAACGGGGAGAGGGTCAAACTCACACAGGTGGAATATACGATCATGAAGATGTTTCTCGAAAACCCCGGCACAGCGCTCTCCCGCGAGAACATCCTGCAGACCGTGTGGGGACGTGACTACTACGGCGAGCTGAAGATTGTCGACGTCAACATCCGCCGTCTGCGCATCAAGATCGAAGACGACACGGCGAATCCCACCTATATCACGACAGTTTGGGGTTATGGATACAAATGGGGAAATTGAAGCGAAGGGCGCAGCCCGTCAAGAAGCTGCGCCGAATGCTGCACGGCATCCAGGGGCGGTGGATGCTGAACAGCTTGGGGCTTGTTTTCATGATTGTGCTGGTGGCGGTCATGGCCTATTCCATCGCTGCGGCCAACTTCTATACGGCCGGCGCGCGCGCCGGCCTGGAGAGCCGCGCCACGGCCGCGGGCAACTTCTTCAGTCGTTACCTGAACACGAGTTACAACGACTTCTTTCAGGGCGCCCACCGTTTCGCGGAAGATTTTGAAGACAGGGACAAGCTGGAGCTCCAGTTCATCAATCAGGTCGGCCGCATCGAGGTATCCACCATGGGCATCACGATGGGGCTTGTGCCCGGTACGCCGGACGTTCGGGGTGCATTTGAGTCCGGCGAGGTCGACTCGTTCCTCGGCGTGGATCCGCTCAGCGGCGAGCGGGTGATGTCGGTCTCGGCGCCTCTTATCTTTGCGAACCGGCAGGTCATAGGCGTCATGCGCTATGTGACCAGCATGAGCGAGGTCGACAAACGCATTTTGATGTCGTCCGGTATGGCCATGCTGCTCGGTATCGCCGTCATCGCCTTTGTGGTCGGGTCCAATCTGTTCTTCATCCGGTCGATTCTGCTGCCGATTCAAGAGATCAATGAGATCGCGAAGAAGATTGCCGCCGGCGGTTACGGCGTGATGATCGAGAAGAAGTACGACGACGAAATCGGCGAGCTGGCGGACACGATCAACAACATGTCGGCGGAGATCAGTCTGGCCGACCGCATCAAAAATGATTTTATTTCCTCTGTTTCCCACGAACTGCGTACGCCGCTCACGGCCATCGCCGGTTGGGGAGAGACGTTGCTGTCGGTCGAAAGCAACGACATCGCCGAGGTAAAAAAGGGCGTGCGCATCATGCTCGGCGAATCCTACCGATTGACCAAGATGGTGGAGGAACTGCTGGAGTTCACCCGCATGGCGAGCGGGCGGATGACGCTGCGGATGGAGGAATTCGACATCCGGGAGGAGCTCCAGGAGGTGGTATATCTCTACATCGAGACGCTGGCCCGCGACAATATCCTGCTCACCTACCAGGAGGACGAGGAGATTCCTTTTATCACGGGGGACAGGGCGCGTCTGCGTCAGGTGTTCATCAACCTTTTGGACAACGCGGCGAAACACGGCGGCGAGGGGCGGCGCATCGACATGATGACCCGTACGTTGGACGACCGGCTGCTCGTCACCATTCGGGACTACGGGGTCGGTATCCCGGAGGAGGAGCTGCCCCATGTGAAGTACAAGTTCTACAAGGGCAGTTCCAAAGCGCGCGGCAGCGGCATTGGCCTCGCCGTCAGCGACGAGATCATCCGGCTTCACGACGGTACCCTGGACATCGAAAGCCAAGTGGGTGAGGGCACCACAGTCACTGTCAGCCTCCCCATCCACATCGGCCAGCCCTCCGAGGCGTAACGGGAGAGCGGCGATTGACTATAATTCCCCACAGGGGACGACAGAAAAAAAGAAACAGAGCAATGATCCCGATGGCCTGCAAAGTGATTGAACGCTAGCGGCCCAAAAATCGGTCTGTGTGACGCGCGGGTGTCATATAATTACTTCATAACGGAGGCGATGTGTGAGAAAACGGTGAAAAGAGAGGAACGATTGACTGTGCCATTGACGGTTGAACATACGCGGCGGCGGCCGGAGGGGCGGCCGCGCCGGGATGTGGGGTTTACGAAACCTGAGGGCTCACCGGTGCGCGGACCGCGGGACGGCGCGCGTGCGCGTTTTGTGGGAAGACAGACGGAGCGGAGCCGCCGGACGGCGTCCGCGCGGACCGGTAGAGGGCAGCCCGCCGGCAGCCGGCGGGACCGGACGGGCCGCCGGTTTGCGCAACTCGTGGTTTCTCTCATCATTTTTGGGGCGGCGCTGGTGATCAAATTGGCGTCGCCGGACGCCGCCGAGGCGGTGCGGGCGGCGCTTGCTGACGGCGTCGGCGGGGCGCTCGATTACCGGACCGCCTTTGCCACGGCCGGAGAGACGTTGTCGGCTGGTGGGGGCATCGTGACGGCCTTCCGCGTGTGGACGGAGGAACTCTTTGGCAGCCGGCCGGTCGAAACGGACCCGTCGCCGGCGGATGAGACCGGTGAGCCGCCGACGACGGGGGCGGACGGGGCGGAGCCATCCGCAGCGCCCGAGGAAACGCCCAAGGCAGCGTCAGAGGCCGCCGGGACAGCATCCGGGGTCGGAGCCGACAGTGAGCCGGCCTCTGAAGTGACCGGTGTGGAGGTGGGGCAGAGCGGGGTGCCTGTGCAAACGGCCGCCGACGCGGCTTGGCGGGCGCGTTGGGGTGCGTCGGCCGGGACAGCCGCCGGCGCCGCCGTATGGATATCCGACTGGACGGTGTCGCTGTCCGCCGAGGACGCGCTGGATGATACTGCGCCTGTCCCCTTCGGAACCGAAGTGCCGGAGCGGGCGGACTACACCTGGTATCCGCTTCCTTTTGCCTACAGTGCGCCCCTCCAAGGGGTGGTGAGTTCAGAGTTTGGGTTTCGCCGGCATCCGGTGTACGGGGAGACTCTCTTCCATTACGGATTGGATCTCGCCGCCGACACCGGCGCCGAGATTCGTTGCTTCGCGGACGGCACAGTGCTCTCCGCCGGTTTCAGTGATACATATGGATATTGTCTCGAAGTTGACCATGGGGACGGCTTTACCAGCTTCTACGCACACTGCAGCCAGATCCTGGTGAAAGCCGGGCAGGCGGTCAGCAGGAGCGCGTCTGTCGCCCGGGTGGGCATGACGGGCTTGGCCACCGGGCCGCATCTGCACTTCGAACTTCGTCTGAACGGCGTCAGCCTGGCGCCGGAGCGCTATCTGGGCCTCTCTGACAATTCCGCGCGCGGCGCGGCGCCGCGCCTATGACATGGGGCCGTCTGACCGTACAGGGCGGGTTTCTGCTGCTCATGACGTTCCTCGTGTTTCTCGATAGCGCCGGGTTGCTCCTGTGGATAGCCGCGGCCGCGTTTGTGCACGAGGCGGGCCATTGGGTGGTACTGCGCCTGGTGGGCGGGCGTGTGGCGCGATGGGAACTCTCTCTGCGCGGCGTCGCTATGCGGCTGCCGGTCTGGCCGGCGCTCTCCTACGGGCGGGAACTGTTGGCCACGCTGGCCGGCCCCGCGGCCAATTTGATGTGCGCGTTCGCCGCCGCATTGTGGGCCGGGCGCACAAAAGACGCCGGCCTGTATACCTGGGCCGGCGTCTCGCTGTTTCAGGGTGGGTTCAATTTGTTGCCAGCGCGCGGACAGGACGGAGGGCACGCGCTGCACCTGCTGCTGCGCTGGCGGTGGCATGCCGCGGCCGCCGACCGCGCGCTGACCATTCTCACGGGTCTCTGTGCGGCCGGTGCGGCGGCGGCGGGCCTTTGGGCCTATCACACCGCCGGCCGTGACATCACCGTGCTGGCCGCCGCCGCATATGCGGCGCTGTCGCTGCTGGCCCCCGGCGAGGGCCGCGGGCCGCCGAACACGAAGTTTTTAGAGATTGTCTAAAGCTTCAGGCTGATGTCCAGTGCCCGGGGGGAGTGGGTCAGCGCACCGATGGAGATGAGATTGACGCCGGTGGCCGCGACCTGAGCCAGGTCGCGCGCGCCCATACTGCCGGAGGCCTCGACGAGCGCCTGTCCGCTGATGTGCCGCACGGCCGCCCGCATGTCGTCGTCCGTCATGTTGTCCAGCATAATGCAATCGGCGCCCGCGTCCAGTGCCGCCCGCACTTCGTGGAGAGTGGAGACCTCCACCTCGATTTTGAGCATGTGCGGCGCGCGTATACGCGCCGCCGCCACCGCCGGACCGATGCCGCCGGCCGCCACGATGTGGTTGTCCTTGATCAGGACGCCGTCCGACAGGCCCAACCGGTGGTTGACGCCGCCGCCTGTGCGCACCGCGTATTTTTCGAGCGCGCGCATGCCGGGCGTCGTTTTGCGGGTGTCCGTGATCCGGACGGGGAAGTCTTTGACGGCCGCCACGGCCCGTGCGGTGGCGGTGGCGATGCCGGACAGGCGCTGCAGCAGGTTGAGCGCCGTCCGTTCCCCGGTCAGGATTGAGCGGGCCGGGCCCTCCAGCGTGGCCGCCACATCCCCCGCTTTCACCGGTTCGCCGTCCAGGTGGTCGATGCGCAAAACAATGCCGGGGTCCAGTAGCGAGAACACCCGGCGCACCACGCCGAACCCGCAGAGGACGCCGGCTTCTTTGATGAGAAACTGTCCCTGGATCCGCCGGCCCGCCGGCACACAACTCTCCGTTGTGATGTCGCCGCCGCCGATATCCTCTTCCAGTGCGTGCCGCAAAAAGTTGTCCAGCCAAATCGCATCCATCTCGGGAACCTCCTCACACGGCGCCGGTCGCGCCGTTTTTAGAAACTGTTTAACAGTTCCTTCGCGTCAGTCTTCGCGAAAATGGGCGCCAACGCTCTCGCGGCGGTTCAGCGCCGCCTGCAGGATCTCACCGGCTATCGTGGCGAGGCCCAGCGCCTCCCAGTGTGCCTTGGTGGGCAGGTTTTTGTGCGCCATCGCGCCGAGAATGCTCTGGATCTGTCCCAGCCCGGCGACGAGATCCGCCGTGTGGCGTATGACGCCGGCGTCACGATTCGCAATCGCGACGACGCGGCGGCGGATCTCCTCCGGTTCCGGCCCGTGGTAGTACAATCCATCTGCGACGGGCAGGGAAAACGGCCTGTCCGGCCGCGGACGGGCGCTGCCGCCGATGTACCGGGCTGCCCGGCGGCCGAACACCAGGCACTCCAGCATGGAGTTAGAGGCCAGTCGGTTGGCGCCGTGCACGCCGGTGGAGGCCACCTCGCCGCAGGCATACAGGCCGGGCAGCGTCGCCTCGGCGTTGAGGTCGGTTTTGAGCCCGCCCACCAGGTAGTGCTGCACCGGACAGACGGGGATCATGTCTCGGGAGATGTCAATGCCAAGTCGCAGACAGTGGCCGGTGATCGTCGGAAAACGGGTGGCCAAAAACTCATAGGAGTGGTGCGTCACATCCAAAAAGACATAGGGCACGCCCTCTGTCTGCATCTCCCGGACGATGGCACGCGCCACGATATCCCGGGGGGCGAGTTCGGCCATCGGGTGCTGGTCCGCCATGAAGCGGTGCCCGGCGGCATTTTTGAGTACGCCGCCCTCGCCGCGCACCGCCTCTGAGATCAAAAAAGCACGGTCGGCCTCGTGGGGCGTGTAGAGCGCCGTCGGATGGAACTGGATGAACTCCATGTCGCGCACGGCGGCCCCGGCGCGCAACGCCGCAGCCAAGCCCTCGCCGGTGGAGACGGAGGGGTTGGTTGTGTGACGGCCGTAGACCTGGCCGATGCCCCCTGTACAGAGTACGACGGCCCGCGCCAAGATCGCCTTGAACACGCCGCCGTCGTGGATCAGAACACCGCAGGCCTGACCGTCGTTTGTCAGAATGTCAACCAAGAATGAATGTGGGAAAAAATGGATATTTGGCCGTCCGACAGCCAGCGTGGCCAGCACTTTGACCGTCTCGCGCCCGGTGGCGTCGCCCCCGGCGTGTACGATGCGGTCCCGGGTGTGGCCGCCCTCGCGGGTGATCTGGAGTTCGCCGTCCTCCCGGAGGTCGAAAGGCACCTGCATGGACACGAGCGAGGCGATGGCCTCCGGCCCCTCGTCCACCAGCGCGCGCACGGCGTCCGCGTCGCATAGACCCGCGCCGGCCACCAGCGTATCCTCCAGATGGATCTCTGGGTGGTCGTCCTTGGCGATGGCCGCCGCGATACCGCCCTGCGCCAGCCAGGAGTTGCTGAGGTCGAGACCCTCTTTTGTGATGATGAGACACTGCAGCCGCTCGTCGAGGCTCATGGCCGTATAGAGTCCGGCCATGCCGCTGCCTGCGATCACCACGTCGGTGTATATTGTTTCAGATATGACCATGTCGCGCGGCCATGCGGTCCGTCGCATGGAATCATCTCCTTGCAAGAGACTAACGTGGGTTGCACCTGCAACCCACAACCCAAATTCTTGTTTTTTGTTGCCGCTTCGCGGCAACAAGGTACTAAAGATTACACTCGATCATCCGGTCCAGCGTGCGGCGGGCGGACTGCGCCAGTGCGGGGTCGATCTCGATGGTCTCCCGGCCGGTCTCCAGCGCGTGCGTCAAGTCGACCAGGGTGGTTTTTTTCATGTTCCGGCACAGCAGCGAGGGCTTGAGCAGGAAGACCCGTTTGTCCGGCGCCGTCACGCGGAGCCGTTCGACCACACCAACCTCCGTGCCGATGAGAAAGCCCGCCGCCTCCCGCTGCTCCACGTAACGCAGAATTTCCGCCGTGGAACCGGCAAAATCGGCCAGCGCCACGACGGCGGGCGGACATTCGGGGTGGACCAGCACCAGGCACTCGGGGTGCGCTCGCCGCGCCGCCTGTACGTCTTCGGCCCGCACCAGGTGGTGGACAATGCAGTAGCCGTCGTAGAGATGAAAACGCTTCTCCGGCACCTTCTCGGCCACGAAGCGCCCCAGATTTTGGTCCGGCAAAAAGACGATCTCTCGCTGCGGCAGCGCGCGGGCCACGCGCACCGCCGAGGAAGAAGTACAGCAGACGTCACAGACCGCTTTGACGGCGGCCGATGAATTGACATAACACAAAAATGCGGCGTCGGGGTGTTTTGTCCGCAAAACGGTTACGTCGTCGGGCGTGACCATGTCGGCCATCGGGCAGCCCGCGTCCGGCGCGGGGAGCAGCACTGTCTTGTCCGGATTCAGCAGCTTGGCGCTCTCGGCCATGAAGCGGACCCCGCACAGGACGATGACCGGATGCGTAGCCTGTCGGGCCTGCCGGGCCAGCTCAAAGGAATCGCCGACCACGTCCGCGACCTCCTGGATGTCCATCGTCTGGTAAAAATGGGCCAGAATCAGCGCGTGCTTCTCTTCGGCCAGCGCGCGAATGCGCCGTTGTTGCTCATTCATGGTCATCACCTTATAGTTTTTCCCCGCCAAAGGACGGGGAAAATAGAACGGTCCGCACAAAACGCGCGCACCAACAAGCCGCGAGAACTCGGTGCGGCCGGGGGGGTGTGCAAAAGACGGACGCGGCGGTCGTCACGTGTGATGGTGTCCGTCGCAATCCGGGTCATCGCAGTCCGGATCGTCGCAATCGAGGTCGAACTCCAACGTTTCGCCGCATTTTGGACACTGGATGCTCCCCTCTTCCAGCATTTCCTCGTTGATGACGGTCTCCTCGCCGCACTTTGGGCATTGGATCTCATAGTAGTAGTTCCCGTCGGGCAGATCGATCTCGTCTTCGTCATCCTCGTCGTCTTCGTCATCTTCATCCTCATCGTCGGAGAAGATCTCCAAGAGGCGCGACAGACCGTGTGTGATGCTCTCTACGCACTCGCCGAGGCCGTCCACCGTTTCGTCCAGATGCCGCACATCCTCTGCCACGGAATTCAGTTCCTCGCCCAGATGCCCGTTTGCCTCCTCCACGCCGGAGAGGGCGTCCGTCATCTCGTCCAAAAGATCGATCATCGCGTGCAACACACGGCCTTCCTTGGTGTCGTCGTCCAACGACAGTCCCTCGGCCAGTCCTTTGACGTAGCCAAGCTTTTTCAAATAACTCACGCGGCACACATCCTTTCCGGTGATGGGCGTACAAAGGTCAGCCCTTGGCGCGCTCCATATACTCGCCGGTACGGGTGTCGATGCGGATCATCTCGCCGGCGTTGATGAAAATGGGGACGCGGATCTCGGCGCCTGTCTCCAGGGTGGCGGGCTTTGTCACATTGTTTGCGGTGTCGCCGCGCACGCCCGGTTCGGTCTCCGCGACCTCCAGCTCGACAAACACGGGCGGCTCCACATTGAAAACATTGCCTTTGTATGAGATGACTTTACACTCCATGTTCTCTTTGACAAACTGAAAGCCGCTGCCCAGCGTACCCTTGGAGACGGGGATCTGTTCATAGGTCTCCGTGTCCATGAAGTAATACAGATCGCCGTCGGCATACAGATATTGCATGTCGCGGCGCTCCACATAGGCGTTTTCAAATTTGTCGGTCGGGCTGAATGTGCGCTCGACCACGCCGCCACCTATCACATTTTTCAGCTTGCAGCGCACAAACGCCGCGCCTTTGCCGGGCTTGACATGCTGAAATTCCACGACCTGCAGCACCTGGCCGTCCATCTCAAAGGTGACGCCGTTGCGGAAATCGCCCGCTGAAACCATATTCGATGACCTCCATCCCGCCGGGGCTTTTCCGCTCAGGCGGTATCGTTTTCTTTCCGGACGCCGCATCCGGGGGGATTGCCGCGGTTCTCCGTGCACATTCGGCACTCATAATCTTACTATAAACCTGTGATGTTGGCAAGTTGAAATTTCTATCCCACCACGAGCAGGTCTTTGGGCAGGGCGGTGAGATTGCGTGCGCCGGTCTCGGTGAGGGCAATGACGTCTTCGATACGCACCCCAAAACGGCCGGGCAAATAGATGCCAGGCTCGGCGGAGAGAACGGTGCCGGCGGGCAAAGGGCTCTCTTCGGAGGGCGATGCACCGCCCGGTTCATGAATCTCGATCCCCAAGCAGTGACCGAAACCATGGCCAAAATAGGCCCCATACCCCTCTTCGGCGATGAGATCGCGGGCCGCGGCGTCGATCGTCCGACCGGCGACGCCGGCGCGGGCCGTCTCGATGCCGCGGCGCTGCGCGCGCAAGACGACGTCATACACGCGGCGCATCTCGTCGGTGGCTGTGCCGACGGCCACTGTACGGGTGGTGTCGGAGCAGTAGCCTCTGTGAACGACGCCGAAGTCCATCGTGAGGAAGTCGCCCCTCGAGATGGGACGGTCGCCGGCTTCCCCGTGCGGCTGCGCGGCGCCCGGGCCAGTCACGACGATGGGGTCAAACGAGAGATGATCCGCGCCCGCTTGATACAGCCGGGCGATGAGCTCGGCGCGCAACGCCCGCTCCGTCATGCCGACCCGGATGAGCGGGAGTGTCTCAAGGAACCCTCGCTCGGCGATGCGCTGGGCTTCTTCCATACGGGCCAATTCCTCGGTGTCTTTGACGCGCCGCCGCCTGTGCAGCGCCTCGTGCGCCGGCACAAAATCCACAGAAAACGCGCGGGAGAGGGTCTCGTATTCGGTGAGCGTCATGGTGTCCTGCTCGAAACCGAGCATCTTCACCCGCGCACGAGCCAGGGCTTTGCCGACGGTCTCGCGGTAAGGATGCGTGTGGTCGGTTATCTCCACCGCATAACCGGACAGGCGCGTCCGCGCGGCCTCGATATAACGGAAATCCGTATAAAACGTTCCGCCTTGGCGGGTGATCAGCACCATACCGGCGGAGGTGAAGAGATCTGTGGCATAATACCGGGCCACGCGGGAGGTGAGCAGCAGCGCGTCGAAAGATTCCTCCTCCAACAGCGCCTGCAAGGACGGCAGACGGTTCACGGCGGCCTCCTCTTCCGATATCCCGGGACAATCGGACTAAAATGATAAGAGCAAAAACACACGGCAAACAGGGGGCGGCGTCACTGACAGGCGTCCCGCTGGAGCGCTTTGCGGATGAAGGGCTGCTCCAGACGGCGGCGCAGGCTGAAAAAGAAGTGGCCCTTGAGATGCAGCGGCGTGACCAAGATGGAAAACAGCCCGCTGCGCTTGGCGCCCAGGACGTCGGTGTAGATCTGGTCGCCCACCTCGGCCACCTGAACCGGCGGAAGCCCGAGCAGTTCCACGGCCCGCTTGAAGCCGAGCGAAAAGGGTTTGCGCGCACGGGGGACATAGCCGACGGGGAGACCTGCGCAAAATCGCCGCACGCGGTCCTCCGCGTTGTTTGTGATGATGACAACGCCCAGACCCGCCTCGCACATCTGGCCGATCCAGCGGATGACGTCGGGCGTCGGACGCTTTTGCCCGTAACCGGCCAGCGTGTTGTCCAAATCTACGGCCAAGCCCCGCAGCCCTTTCGAGAGAAGCCATTCGGGGGTGATGTCCTGGATGTTGGCAAACACTTTGTCGGGGATGAAATTGGCGCCAAACTTGCTCATTCGCATAATCAAACGTCCCCGTCATATAAATGATGTTGGGTGACAAAATCAGGAAAAACGCAACAGGGAACGAATCAAGTATACCACAAGGCGGCGCGATTCACAATGGGAGACGAAACATAGTGAACAAAAATACGAAAGGATGTGGCCAGAGTGGAAGCCGCTGTTTCGCCCATTGTGGCGGCGGTACCGGCCGATGTCCGGGCGGCGTCGGCGCTGGGTGTCCGCGTGGCGCATTTGGCATACGACGTGGACCCGGCGTACGGCCTCGTGCGCCGGCGCGCCGACTTGTCCGCGCGCGGCGGTCTGATGGTGCTGTCGGACCGGGCCGGCGGACCGGCGGGGCAGGACGCGACGGACGGGGTGAGCGCGCTCTGCCAGGCGGTCATGCGGACCTGCGCCGCACACGCCTTCGAGGGAGTCGTAGCCGACTTCGAGACGCCGGGTCACGGCCGACTAGAACAGTTCGTGGCCGAGTGCGCGCCTGTACTGGAGGCCAAAGGGCTGGTGCTGTATGTGTCTGCGGGATACGCGCACTGCACGCGCGCGTGCCGCGTCGTGTTTCCGTGCGCGCCGGTGTCCGGGTCTGTGCGCGACTGCCTGACGACGGCGCGGGAGCGGTACGAGGGCCGGCGGCTGGCGCCGGACTGGGAGCGCCTGATGTGCGACGTCACACTGCCGAAGGCGGGGCCGGGCGCACGGCTGACGCCCCGGGCGCTCGCGCGGCTGACGGTGGGACGCCAGGTGTTCTTTTCCCAAGAGCTGTGCACGCACTATTTTACCTACAAGGACGCGTCGGGGGAGACTCACTTCGTCCTGTACGACGACGGGCAGAGTTTGCTGAAAAAACTGCGCCTTGCGGCCGGCCTCGGTGTCAGCGAGGGATTTTTCCTCTACCCGGAGGTGGCGGAGCTGTTTGCCGCCGGGGAGCTCGCGCCGCGGGGCTGACGCACTTCTGACACCTGAATCATCAATACAGACGGCACAGAACTTTGGCGGCTTCTGCGCGGGTGATGTTGCTTTGCGGGCGCATCGTGTTGTTGGGGTAGCCGCCGATGACGTCCAGCGAGACCAGCACCTCGATGTGATCTTTGGCATAGGCGGGGATGGTGTCGCCGTCTGCGAAGTTTGTGGGTATTTTTGCGTAGCCGCGCGCCATCGTCCGCCCGATGATCGTGCAAAATTCAGCGCGGGAGATAGGCGCCGCAGGATCGAAGAACAGCTGTCCGTTTTGGGATTTGCCTTTGATGACGCGCATCCCATAGAGCGCCCGAACCGCCGGCGCGGCCTCGGGGGGGATGGCGTCCGCGTCGGTAAAAGGCAGCGTCACACCTGCCGAGAGGTCCGTGTCGAGCCGCAGCATGCGCGCGATGAAGAGGGCCATGTCGGCGCGCGTCAGCGCGCGATCCGGCCTGAATTCGACGCGGTCTTCCACAACAAAATCGGTGAGGATACCCCGCTCGTCCAAAAATGCCACATCCCGGTAGGCCCAGTGCGTGTCCTCAACGTCAGAGAAACGGACAAGCGGGGCCGGCGGTTCCAAGGCCGCCGACACTTCGATACCCGTGCGACTCCGGTTGCCGGCCGGGTCGACCGCTTCCAGCGTCAGTTTGTGCCACTGGTCGTCGGGCAGCGCGGGTATGGCCTGTAACAGGCCTGTGTTGCGGTCATAACTGAAAGGTTGGGTGACGCCGTCGATACGCAGCGCCACATCGAGGTCCCGCAGCGGCGCGCCGTTGTCGTCCGTCACAAAACCCTCCACCGCCGCGTGACCGGGTTGGGACAGCGTGTCCGCGGCGTCGATGCGCACCAGAGGCGGCTGTGTGTCGTTGTAAGGTTGGTGGGACGCGACCCAGTGGTCGGTGTACAGCGTCCCCCGTTCCGCTCCGGTTTCCGCGCGCGTGACCCAGAGACCGGAGACGCGGGCCGCGCCCGCCGGCAGAGCGACCTGGACGTACTGGTATCCCGCGAAGTCCAGTGTCCGCGCGGACAGGTTGGTCTCCTGGCCCGTCGTATCGGCGACCTTCACGCCGAAGGTATTGCCGGAGTTGTCCCCAAAGACCCATAGATTGAGATAGGCGGGGCGGTCCGCGAGCGGGACACTCACGGGCAGCGTCAGCGTCGGCGGCGCGTCCGCCGGCATGTCTTTGAAGTCATACGTGACGCGGCCGGCCTGCCGACCGTACTGTACCCGGTCCATGTCCCGTTCATACAGGAAGGAGATCTTGTCGCCGCCCTCCGGGACACGGCTGCTCTTTTCCTCAAATGTTTCAACGGCCTGAGGCATTTTGCCGACTTCCACGGGAATGCTGTTTACCACATTGCCGTACGCGACCGTGATGCGGCCTATGGCCCCCCGGACGTCGGAGGCGGTGAACAGCCCGTTCACGTCGACGCTGCCGACCGGCCCGGTGACACTCCAAGCGAAGCAGACATCCTGTCCGGAAACCGCGAGATTGTCCAAAAAGCCCGTCGCCGACAGATTGACCGCTTCGCCGGGCGCCGCGGCCAGAGACGACAGTATCCGCCCCGTGGTCTCATGAGTCAATCGGATGGAATCCAACGTGTCCACCACCCGCACGGCGGCGTCGCCGTAGACATAGTAGTTGTTAAGGTTCTCCGCGCCCACGAGGGTTTCGCCGGCGCTCTCCGCCGTGAACACGCCGGCGGCGTCCATCGAACCGACGGCGCGGTTTGTGGACCACCAGGACAGCGGCGGTGTCGTCACGGTGTGATAATTAAGATCTGTGGCATATCCCTTGAAGGCGACTCTGGCGTTTTTCAGCACGGTGGCCTCGGGCGGATACACAAAGAGCCGGTCCGCCGTGCCTGTCCGCGGCATTGGGTTGACTAGGGCGATAAAATTGGCCACGCGGCGCGGTTGACCGTCGGAGGGCTTGCCCATCGGGTTCAGGGCGTCCTGACCGGGGTATTTCGCGCCCAAAATCGTGGAACCGCCGCCGTCCAGATTGATCGCATCCACGCAGCCGAGGGACTGAAGCCGCCGGGCGACGTCGGTCAGCGAGAGACCGGCGCTGTAACCCTCCTGCCGGCCGTCCACCGTGTAATAGACGCAGGTGCCGTCGCTTTTGACGCCGAGGGCTGTCCGCGGTGCGGTGCCGGTGCCCAGCCCTTCGGCGAGTTGTCCGTTTGTCAGAAGCTTCACATTGGCGCCGACGGCGTACGGGACAGACAGGAAGCGGCTGTCCGCACAGTCGACGCGGATTGTGACGGGGGTGCCCGGGATCAGATCGGCGACGCGATCTACGGGGCCTTTCGCATCCACCGACAGCACCATCCGGCCCGCCGTGAGGTTGGCCGGGGCCTTCCCGCGCACGACTTCATGGACGGCGCCGCTCACCATCCCGCCGATGGTCAGGGAACCGGCAATGTCCAAAATGACGTGGACGCCTTCTGTGTCTGTCCGCGTGGTGGCGGCGAAGTCCGGGGTGAACAGCACAAGCCGCGATTCGCGGCGGGTGTGGTTCACGTGATCGATGGCGATGTCGCGGGTAGTGCCCGCGATTTGGGCCGACATCGTAATTTTCAGCGGTTCTTTGGCGATGAAAGCCCCACCGCCCGAGGGGAAGCCGATGGCGGCGGCGTAGTTGTCGGAGGCGCGCAGGATGCCGTTCGTGACCAAGATACCGACGGGCTCGCCTGTGCTCAGCGTGAAAAAGTCCCCGTTCATGATGGCGGCCACATCTAAATTGGCGGCCGCCAGTTTCCGGTGGAGTTCCGACATCGTCAGCGCGCTTCCGGACACCTTGTCCCCGTAAGCCACGATGGTCTGGAGGCCGGAAAGCGGCCCCCACTCTATGTAACGTTCCTCCTGCCGGCCCGCGGAGGCGTGCTGCAGCGTGGTCTGGACGAGTTCGGTCTGGTCGTCAAGGGAAATCCGGCTTTCCCGATACAGCGTGCCCACGCCCGGGACAGGAGTGCTCAGGGCCAGGGACGGCGCTGTCAAAAGTGCCGCGGCCAGCACCAAAGACAGAGCGGCGCGGCAGGGTTTTTGGCGTCTCTTTCTTCTTAACAGCATGTGTTCGCAGACCCCCCAAAAAATTAAAAACAGTTGATAGCAAACAAAGCCAGAGCTCGTAGGAGCAACATTCTGCCGAGCCGCCCTGAAACTGCGGCGGCTCGGCAGCGGGACAGATCCCCACCCCCGATGGGCCGAACCCAGTATATCACAAGGCGCCGCCGCGCACAAGAATGCACTATTTTCCATACAAAATGTTTTGTTATTCCATATATTGGGATAACAACGTGCAAGCGCCCACCCTTACTGCAGGAAGAGAGCCCCCAAGAGGCCGCAGCCGGTGAGAAGCCAAACGGGGCCGGCCTTGGTGAAACGGAGGAGCACGAACACAAGCGCCGCCAAGAGGATGGCCGGGAGATCGATGGTCCCGCCGCCCGGGAGAAAGGCCTCTCGGGCCACCGTGAGTCCCGCGCCCGCAATGAGCGCCAGCACGACCGGACGGATGCCGGACAGCGTCGACTGAACACCCTGCGATTTGTGGGCCGAAAAGAAAAATTTCGCGACGAGGAGAGCGGTGAGGACGCTCGGCAGCACCATGCCCAGTGTGGCGATCAGGGCGCCCGGGATGCCGGCGAGTTTGGTGCCGGCAAAGGTGGCCGCGTTGATGGCGAAGGGGCCGGGGGTCATCTGAGAGATGGCGATCATGTCCACTGACTCACTCGCCGTCATAAAACCGGCGCCGACCAGATTCTGCTGAATCAGAGGTACGATTGCAAGACCGCCGCCGAAGGTGAACAGTCCGACGCGCAGACAGAGTAAAAACAATTCAAACAACCGACTCACGACGGCGCTCCCTTCTGTCTGCGGCGCCAGGGGCGCCCGCTCAGCAGGCCGATGAGACCGCCGCCCAGCAGGATCCAGACGGCGTTTACAAAGGGCAGAAACACCGCCACGGCCAGCGCCGCGCCAAACAGCAGCCAACCGAGCGCGCCGCGGACCGACGCCGGGCGCAACTGGACGACGGTGGAGAAAAGCAGTCCGGCCACAGCGGCCCGTACGCCGCGCAGCGCTCCCAGCACATAAGGATTTTCGAGGAAAGCCTGGTAGACGACCGTGATCAATGAGAGCACGGCCAGAGAGGGCAGGACGGCGCCCAGCGCGGCCGCCAGCGCGCCCGGCACGCCGGCGATGCGATAGCCCACCAGCAAGGAGGCGTTGAGGGCAATGACGCCGGGGGTCGACTGCGCCACGGCGAACAAGTCGACGATCTCATCCTCTTCGATCCAGTGGTGGCGCGTGACAAAATCGCGCGACATCTGCGGGATCATCGCGTAGCCACCGCCGAAGGTGGTGGCGCCAATGCGCAGCATCACGAGAAAGATGCGGCCCAGGTCGGCGGAAGCGGGGCGCCTCGTCTCACCGTTCATGGGCGTAATAATTGATCAGGCACCCGGCCAGGATGACGTCGCGCTCCTGCCGGGTGAGGGGACCGAGCGCGAGTGTGACCGTCTCTGAGACACCGCCGTGCGTCCACAATGCCTCGACGCGTTCCGTATCTCCCAGCAGCGCGGCGCGGATGTGCGGCAGCGCGATGGTGTCGCCGACCGCGAGGCGCCGCGTGTCCAGGTCCGGCCAGAGGAGCGGCAGCATTCCCCAGTTGATTAGGTTGGAACGGTAGCGCTTGGTGGCGTACTCCAGCGCGATGTTGGCGACGCCGCCGAGCACCCGCTGGCAGGAGGCCGCCTGTTCACGGGCCGAGCCGTCGCCGGGCCGCAGCGCCGCCACCGCGCTGCCGAGGCCGGGCGCCTCCGGGGCGTCCTCGCGGCGGCGTTTCTCACGGCCGAGAATTTCCTTGGCCAGGGCCACATAACCCGGCGCCTTGCGCGAGAGCGTAAACTCCGCTAGACGGTATGGGTTGGAGCGGTAAGAAGAAGTCTCCCCAGAGGGGATGAGTTCGTCGGTGGTGGTCACGGGGTCGTAAAGGGCGGCGGCCACCGTCAGGATCAGTGCGTCCGGCAGCGGTGGCAGCGGCGGCCAGTCGGCGATGTTCGGGCCGTAGACGAGCGGCGTTTTCGGCTCCGACCGTCCCACGCCGCGGTAGACGCGGCGCGCATAGGGGGCGCCGTCAAAGACATACGCGTCGCCGTCCGAGACGGACGGCGGATCGGAGAGCTCCGTCGCGGCCGTGAGCAGCCCGCCGTTTCGCGCCGTGGCGGCGATGGAGCGGGCGTCCATGAGCGCGACAAAGGCGCTTTGCCCCTCGCCGGGTTTGCTGCCCTCGCGATTCGGAAAATTGCGGGTGGCGTGCCGGATGGACAGTCCCCCATGGGCGGGCACGTCGCCCGCGCCGAAACAGGGGCCGCAGAAGGCGGTGCGCACAGTGGCGCCCATGGCTGTGAGGTCCGCCAAAATGCCGTCGCGAGCCAGTGCCAGCGCCATCGGTTGGCTGGCCGGGTAGACGGAGAGAGCGAAGGCGGAATCGTCCATCCCGCCGCCGGACAGGATGGCACGGGCCGCCGCGATGTTCTGGTAGAGTCCGCCGGAACAGCCGACGATGACGCCCTGGTCCACCCGCACCTGCCCGTCGGCGCATACTTTATCCGTCAGCGGGGGCGGGGCGGCCAGGTCCCACTGCTCCGCCGCGTTCGCCGCCGTCTCGCGGAGCAGCTCGGACGCGTGCGCGCGAAAGACCCGGATGGGATATGTCCGACTGGGGTGGAAAGGAAGGGCGATCATCGGCTCCACGGCGCCGAGGTCGATGTGCACCGCCGCGTCGTAGTAAGCGAGCGCGCCGGGCTGCAGCGCCCGGTGGGCCTCCGCGCGGCCGAAACGAGCCAGTTCCTCCGCCACGCGCGCGTCGGTCTGCCAGAGGGTGGAGAGACAGGTCGTCTCCGTCGTCATCACGTCGATGCCGTTGCGAAAATCCATCGGAAGACCGGCGATGCCGGGACCGATAAATTCCAAAATTTTGTTTTTGACGAAGCCCTTCGGGAACGTGGCGCCGATCAAAACGAGCGCCACGTCCTGCGGACCGACGCCGGGTTGGGGCGTTCCCTCCAACCAAACGGCTACCACCTCGGGGCGGGCAATGTCGTAGGTGCGCCCCAGGAGCTGTTTGACGAGCTCCGGGCCGCCCTCGCCGATGGCCAACGTCCCATAGGGGCCGTAGCGGGTGTGGCTGTCGGAGGCCAAAATCATCCGGCCGCCGCCGGTGTAACACTCCCGCATATATTGGTGGATGACGGCCATATGGGCCGGCACGTATTCGCCGCCATACCGATGCGCGGCGGACAGGCCAAAGCGGTGGTCGTCCTCGTTGATCGTGCCGCCCACCGCGCAGAGGCTGTTGTGACAGTTCGTCAGCACATAGGGGAGGGGGAAGGCGGTCAGTCCGCTGGCGCGCGCCGTTTGGATGATGCCCACATAGGTGATGTCGTGCGAGGCCATGGCGTCGAAGCGGAGCTGCAGCGCGTCCATCCGGCCCGAGGTGTTGTGCGCCGCCAGCACCCCGTAGGTCATGGTGCCGGTCCGCGCCTCCTCGGGCGCGGGTAGTCCGCGTTCGGGCGGTATGAGGCGGTTTTGACGCAGATAGACGCCGCCGCTTTGTAAAGTGGTCATGAAAAATCCCCTCTCAAAAATAGATGGTTTAGGTGACACCTAAACCATAGATACGGAGCCGGGCTGAGCCCGACCCCGTGTCGAGAGGCGTCCGGGACACCCCTGTCATTTTCCGTTTCGACCCGTGTAGGACAAAATGGCGCCGGAAAACTCGCTGTTGGGCGCAAAAAACGTCGTGGGGATTGTGTGGTCCGCGGGCACGCCGAGTTCTTTGAGATATTCCGCGATGGCGCGGGCGCGCCGGCCGGCCAGTTCCTCCGGTTCGCCGTCGTATTCGCCGGGCAGGGCGGACCCCTCGATGAGGACGGAGACGTTCTGGAAACCAGGCACCAGGCGTACAAAATTTTGCAAGTCGTCCCGCGCCATATCGGAGAGCGCGGTGTCGCCCGGCATGAAGTACACCGTAAGCTTTGTCTGCGGGATCTGCGCCGATACCGGCGGTGCAGAGGACGGTGAATCCGGCGCATTCGGAACGGCCGGCTTGTCCGGACCGCTCGAATCCGGCTGCGGTTCCGCCGGGGAAACAGGGGAAGGCGGCGTACCCGGCGTGGGATCCGCCGGCGGAAAAGAAGGCGACGTCGGCGTGACGTCGTCCGGCAGAGATACCGGCGGCTGCAGATTCCCGGCCGGCGGCGTGGGCATCGTGGCCGACGAATTCCCCGCCTGCCCCAAGAGTGCGTAAGCGGAGTAGATGGCCGTCAGCATGATGGCAGCCAGAAGGACGAGCGTCAGCTTGCCGCGCAATGTCAATTCGTATCCACTCACAACTACCGCTCACCTCAAACCGCCCAACAACCGCGCTGACGGGTCCGTCGGCGCCGAGCATCCTTATTTTGTGATGAAATCCAGAATTTCTTTCAGACGCTGCGCCTCATCCTCGATGGTGAGGAACTGCTGCTTATGCAGATTCTTCCGCTCGTCGATCTCGGCGCGTATGGCGGTAATCTGACGCTCCAGATCTTCGATGACGGCGTTCTGACGCGTCACAACCTCGTCGGTGCGCGCAGCAAATTGGGTGGCATACTCGTTGAGCCGTGTCACGCGATCGATGCCGTCATTGACCAATTTTTCGAAATCAAACCCGGAGGACGCCACGATGCGGATGATGATGGAGCGGCGCAGTTCCACCGGCAAAGAATCCGGTAGGGTCTTCATGTACTCTTCGATCAGGTAAATGGTATCGATACCGCTCAGCTTCATGCGGAAATTTGTGTAGAGCTCCGCTGTATCGAGATATCGGTCCACCGTGGAATCGACAGCCGGGGTATCGGCCCAGAAACTGTCGATCAGGGAGTTGCCCGGAGCGCCCTCAAACGGGACCGATCTGTTGCCGAAGGAATAAGAATTCGAGACGGAGAGATGGGCGTAGAGATTTTTTTCCGCCTCGGGGGAGATATAGGCGGCCCGGTAGGCGGGGGACTCGGGGGGCCGCTGGACAAAGGGTGCGGGCGGCGGCACGGGCACGGGGGGCGCCACGGGCCGCGGCGGCTGATAGGCGGCCGGCGGCGTATAAACCGGCGGTGCCGCAGGGGCCGGCGGCGGTACGGAGGCTGCGGGCGGCGGTACCGTCGGACGCACCGCCGGAGGGGTAGAGATCGCCGGCGCGGGCGCCGGCGTCGCAGCTGCGGGCGGGGTCACGGGCATGGCTGGCGGCGTATAGACCGACGCGGCGGCGGGTTCAGACACCGCCGGTTCGGGTGCCGCGGGCTCGGCGGGTTCCGAGACAACAGGGGCCGGCGGCGGTGCGGCCGGCTTTCGGGCGGCGCGCGAAGACTGTGCCTTCGGCGCGGACCCTCTGGTCTTGGCGGATGCCTGTGCGGCCGGCGGCGGAGCCTGTCGGGCGGGGGCGGATTTGACGTCAACGGCGGCGCTTGGGGGCGCGGCGGACGCGGACGCCGGCGCAGATTCCTCAGGAACCGCCGCATCCAGGTCGTCATCCGCCTTCTTAATCATGCCCATGCGTTCCAGCATATCCGCCATTTTTCGATTTTCTTTTTTTGGAGCCAAAACAAAAACCTCCCGCTCTATGCCGTACCGGCGGCGATTGGGTACCTCTTATCACCTGAAGCATCACTTCTGCCGATGCGGCACAAAGCTGTGAAGAGGCGCCCGATTGACAAGAGACGGCCGTACATGCAGATATCTCTGGAGACCTTGCCATATGCGGACCCGCTACTAAAATAATCGTAATTTATTCTATACAAAAATACGCGAAATGTCAAATATAATTCTCAAACGCCCGGAAAGAAATTGGATGGCCGACGAACGGCGAAAAAACTCTGTACAAAGGGCGGGCAAGTATTGTAAAATAGGATCCATGGTTCGGCGTGCACCCGCTGACCGGACAAGCGTCAAAAGACAGGCCAAAGAGAGAGGGAGTCGTATGATCTGCGCAAATTGTCATCAGCCGATTCGGGACGGCGCCCGGTACTGTTCCTACTGCGGGCTGCCGGCACAGGCCGCGTCACCGTCGCCGTCGTACGAACCCCGACAGGTCTGGGAGGCGCCCCGGGCGGTGTGGACGGCGGACCCCTATGTGCCCGCCGCTACGCCCGTTTTATCGCGTCCCCTGTGGCCGCCCGTGCCCGAGCGGGCGGAGCGAGCCGCCGCGCAGAGCGCGCGGGGCGCACAGGAACAAGAAGCGGCCCCGGAGATTTTGTCTGCGGCGCGGCTCGTGGGGTATTTTTTTCTTATGCTGGTACCCCTCGTCAACCTGATCTGCGCCTGCGTGTGGTCGTTTGGCCGATGCGCCGGCGCGCAGCTCAGGGCGCTGGCCCGTGCCTCGCTCATCATTATTCTGACCGTTTGGATCGTCTTGGCGGGGCTTGTCTATCTGGCCATCGTACACAGCCTGCCGCAGATCAACGCGCTGTTGGACGTTCTGTTCGGGTCGATGTAGGGCCTGCCGGAAAGATTTTTCAAAATACCGGGAACTTATGGGGAAAAAGATCGTCTCAAATGTAAGGAGAACGCAATGTCGATTTTAGTGACTGGCGGCGCCGGCTATGTGGGCAGCCACTGTGTGGCGGCGCTGCATGCGGCGGGAGAGGACGCCGTGGTGCTCGACGACCTGACGCGGGGACACCGCGCGGCCGTAAACCCAAAGATCCGTCTGTATGCCGGATCCCTGAATGACCCTGCCTACGTGGGCGAAATATTCCGCCGAGAGCGGATCGAAGCGGTTTTCCACTTTGCCTCACTGTCGCTGATGGGCGAAAGCATGAAAAAACCGGGCCGGTATTTTCTCAACAATGTGGCCGGCGCAGTCAATCTGTTGGAGGTGATGTGCACACACGGCTGTCCGCCGCTGATCTTCTCGTCCACGGCGGCCGTCTATGGGCATCCGGCGTCGGTGCCCATCCGGGAGGATGCGCTGAAACGGCCGACAAGCCCCTACGGAGAGAGCAAACTGATGGTGGAAAACGTGCTCAAATGGTACGGCGTCGCCTATGGGCTGCGCTACGTGGCGCTCCGTTACTTCAATGTGGCCGGCGCCGCGTCCGGCGGAGGCATTGGAGAGGACCACCGGCCGGAGACGCACCTGATTCCCGTCGTGCTCCGGGCCGCGCGGGAGAAGACGCCCGTGAAGGTGTTTGGAACAGATTACCAGACGGTGGACGGTACCTGTGTGCGCGATTATATCCACGTGGAAGATCTCATCGACGCACACTTGGCGGCCCTGCGGTATCTGCGCGGCGGCGGCGTGTCCGACGACTTCAACCTTGGCCTGGGGCACGGATTTTCGGTGCGGGAGATCATCGAGTCCGCCCGCCGCGTGACCGGTGCGGCCATCCCCGCGGAAGCGGCGCCCCGGCGCGCCGAGGACCCGGCGGAACTGGTCGCGTCGACCGAAAAGGCCGAACGTATCCTCGGGTGGAAACCCAAATATCTGACGCCGGACGAGATCATTGCGTCCGCCTGGCAGTGGTATCGCAGCCATGCGGAGGGCTATTGACATTCCGCACGTTTACTATACCACATGTTGTAATCAAATACAATATGTAGTGGGGACTTCTGCGGGAAATGCGTAAAATTTTTGCGTAAATTTTTGTGGTAAAGCGAGGAATTTTAGTGAGAAATTTTTCAAAAAGTATGTTGTGTGCCGTGATGTCTGCGGTTTTACTGCTGAGTACGGGTCTGTTTTCCGCCGCCGCGATTGTCGGAGGGGACATCACGCGGATGACGGATGCGTCCGAACCGATCCCTACCTCGGGGACACAGCCGGAAAATCCGTTTGCGCCGGTCTCTGTGAAGGCGCCGTATGAGCTCGGTGAGGGTGAAGACCCGGCGTTTGTCGTGTTGGTGGAGAACCGCGGCGAAGAGGACCCGGCCCACATCATCCCCCGTTCCGCGTATCAGGACGAAGCGGTGGCCGCGCGGGTGTATGACGGCGCAGGCGCGTTCAGCGCGCGTTACCTCGGGTGGGGTGTCTTTTCCGATACGCAGGGCCGCTGGATGGACGACGCGGTGCGTTACCTGTCGGCCCGCGGCGTGGTGCAGGGTGTGACAAACCCGGAGATGACGGACGGCGTGATGACGGCGCGGTTTGCCCCTGAGCAATCCGTCACGCGGGCGCAGTTTGTCACGATGCTGCTGCGGTTGCTGGACGCCGCGCCGGCGCGTGAAGACGGGCTCGCCTTCGGCGACGCGGAGGAGATCCCCGAGTGGGCGCGGGAGGCCTTTGCGGACGCCGCGGCGCTCGGCATTGTCCGCGGCGACGCGCAGGGCGACGCTCGCCCGAACGACACGATCACCCGGCAGGACATGGCCGTCATGGTATACCGCGCGATGGAGAAATTCGAGATGCTGCCGGCCTTCTTCACACTGGAGTTCCTCATCTTTGACGACTGGGACGATGTGGCGGATTACGCCGCTGTGCCGCTGCAAAATCTCGCAAAGATAAAGCTTTTAAATGGCACAGACGGGCGGATGAACCCCAAAGGCGTGACGACCCGCGCCGAGGCCGCCCAGTTCCTGTACAATCTCCTGCTCCGTGACGCCGCTGAAGCCGCCACCCCGGCGGACACCGAAGAGACCGAACCCTCTGCCGGCGCCGAAGAGACCCCGGCGGAGAGATAAAAATACATGTTCACAAGGGAGGGGGACGCCGGTCATGCCGGCGTCCCCCTCCCTTGTGAAGAAAAATATGCAGGAAAACGTGAACCGTTTTCGATCTCGTGACGATTACCAAGTGAAGGGATTGAGAAAGGAGGTCGCATGTGATAGAAACGCTACCGATCATTGCCGCCGCGGTACAGGCGGTTCCGGCCCGCGAGATGACCGAAGCGCGGCTTGTGGATGACTTCGGCGGGGCAGTCTACAAGTTCTGCCGGCGTATCACAGGCGCAAAGGACGACGCGGACGAGCTGTTTCAAGAGACATATTTAAAAGTGTTTTCCCAGATGGCCAAGGTTCAGAAAACCCAGAACCCGCAAAGTTTCCTGCTTTCGACGGCGGCATATCTGTGGAAAAGCAAGTGCAGGAAATACGCCCGCAGAAATAGGCTCGCGCCGGAAGCAGAACTCGAAGCCGCCGACAGCGGCGGCACATCCGCACCGAGTACAGAGGACGAGTATCTGTGGCAGGAAGAACAACTTGCCGTCAGGCGGCTTGTAGGCGCTTTGCCGGACAAGCTGAAAATCCCGGTCATTTTGTACTACGCCAATGAAATGAGTGTTGCCGACATAGCGGCAGCGCTGCAAATCCCCACGGGAACCGTTAAGAGCCGCTTGCATAAGGCGCGCGGAATCGTTGAGAAAGGACTGGTTTCAGAGTATGGCTGCTGACCGCAGAACGGACATTGACGCGATGCTCCGCGGAGCGTTGTCCAGCTCGGAAATGCCGGGCACAGATCTTATAAACAGAGTCAAGCATCACTCGCATCGGGAGAATTCCTTCACGAGAAGTTTACACCGTCCCCATTTTGTCGCCGCCGTTATCGCGGCCGTGGCACTGGTGGCGCTCGGTACAACCGCACTCGCAGCGACGGGCGTGCTAGGCAACATCTTCGCGGTTATAACAGGGGACGGAAAATACAGTCCGATTGCCAATGGTTCGCGAAAGGCGATGGTTAAGAGCGGTTATGTCGAGACTGTAAATGTCTCTGCCCCTGCGGAATCCGGCGGCAGTGCACTTGTACTGAATGGCCATTACGCCGACAGCAGAGAGTTCGGCTTTAGCTTCACTCTTTCGGATGCGGAGATTCCCGAGGAATACGATCGGTTGTATGTAAGCGACTTGAGTTTGGAGATGACAAATTCATTTGGAAAAATTTACCATTTTGAATGGGTCATTGACGCAGAAAACAACATTGAAAGTCGTGTGTTCCCAGGCGGGCACTACTTCTCTGACCGCAACCCTGACGGTACAAATGAATACAGCTACGAACCCGGCATCGGCGACTTCACCGTGAACGCCGACTATGTAAAAGCTGACGACGGCACGTATGACATCACAGTAATCGTTGCGTCCATAGAGAGCGATATTTTCATCGCCGAAAATGTGCACATCGAAATCGGCGGGCTGACGTTTGTATGCCCTGGCGATCTGCAGGACGATGAAGCCGTAGACAAGCGTGTCGCCGTTGACGGAGGTTGGGCGTTCGACTTTGACCTTCACAGCAAGTACGCCAATGTCGAAACGCTGACGTACGCTGTTGCAGAGAACGCCACTGCAAACGGTGTGGAGATAACAAGTGTGACAGTTCAACCCGGAGTTTGCAGGATTGAAGCCATGATTGACTTTGCCAAAAGCGGTCTGGACAACCCAAACAGTACGGCAATTTCTGCGGAAACAGGATTCCCAAAAGCCAAGTATGACTTGATGGTTGTAGGCGTAAGAGCACAAGACCCGAAGGGCCATGTATATGGCGATATGTCAAACGACTTCATGGACTATGACGGCGATGTGGTGACGTGCTGGTTTGAAATCGAGAGCATGTATTTCGATGTGCCGGAAACGCTGACGCTCGAATTCAGAGGTGCAAATGAAGGTATAGTGGTGGAAGTGCCGCTTGTGCTGGAAAAATAGGTGCAACAATAGTTAAGGGAGTGGACGCCGGCGCGGCCCGCGTCCCCACCCCTGTGGAACAGCGCGCCAAAGCCGGCGGCGCGATGACCGGCTCGCCCACCCGGCCAATTGTCCCCCGGTCCCACGTGTATAA
>JAISCT010000025.1 GCA_031265355.1 Oscillospiraceae bacterium
AGGCCGCCCACATTCCCTACTATCAGCACCCTTGAGTGCTTCGGATACGTATTGTTCTCGTTGCTGGGCGGCGCACCAATCCCGGGCTCCGCGCTCCCGCGGTGGTATGTCACCGTCACGGGCGCCGCCGCCGTCCACACCGCGTACACCGTCTTATCCGTCGCAATCTGCAGTATCTTTTCCACCACAGGTCCCGCCGGGTTCTCCGACCAGCCGGCAAAGTCGTACCCGGTCACCAGCAGTCCGCCCACGTTCCCAGGCAGTTCCACATCTGTGTGCTTTAGGAAGCTCAGATATATCGCGTACAGGTCGCCTTCCGGCACCGTGCCCCCTACTTGGACTCCGTCGCCGGGAACATTCGCCACGTACGTCACCGTCTGGTAGAGCAGCGGTCCTTCCGACCACGCCGGGTACAATGTGTAGTTCTGCGCGATGTCCGCAATCCGGCCGCTGCCGTCCGCCAAGATGGCAATCGTGCCGCCCTGCGTCAGCGCCCAGCCCGCCACGTCTCTGCCGATTTGATAGAGCGGTTCGAAGCTCGGCGCCACGCCCGTGTTCGCGGACACCGTCACCGTCTCGTGTTTCCGATAGGTCCCGCCCGCCGGCGCGTCGCCGCCGCTCGCGTCGCCGCGCCGGTATTCGACGGTGTATGTGAGCGGCTGCTGCGGATTGGCCGGGTCGCCCGGATCCCCTGTTCCCGGTACGCCGTTCCATATCGCGTACACCGTCACATCCTCCGTGATGTCCGCTATCTGTGTGACCACTGCCGTCGGGCCCGGCTTCCGTGTCCATCCGCCAAAGTCGTACCCCAGCACCACTAGGTCCGCCGCAGGCGCCGCCAGTGCCGCCGTTGTGTGAACCAGATGGCTCGTCGGGTTCGGCACATGCCCGCTCTTCTGCTCCGCCCCACTCGGCAGATTCAGATCGTATGTCACCGTCACCCACGTCGTGTCCGTGCTGAACACCGCGTACAGTTCCTCATCCGCCTGAATGTCCCTCAGTACCCCGCTCGTCGCGTCGCCAGGTCTGAACTCCGGCGTCGTCGCACTCGCGCTCCTCGCCCAGCCCACAAATTCCTTGCCCGCCAACGTCAAGTTCCCCGTGTTCCCCAGTATCGTCACATCCGCATGCTTCAGATATGGGCTGTTGCTGTCTGTCGGCACTGTGCCGCCCGTCGCCGCGCCCGCGTAATATATCACAGAGTAACCGCCGGGCTTTGGGTCCTTGCGCCACATCGCGTTCAGTTCCTCATCCTTCGTGATGTCTACGATCTGGGTAATCACAGTGCTCTCGCCGACGCGCGCCCAGCCTATGAAATCGTACCCCAGCATCACCAGCGGCCCTGGGTTCTGTGTGTTGCCCGCACCCATGTTCCCCGCCAGCTGCACCGTCACGTGGCTGTCGTAACGATTGCCGTCAATGGGAACTCCGCCGCTTTTGTAGACGCCGGACTCCGGATCGTTTCTAAAATATTGCACCCCATAGTTCGCGGCATCCCCAAACACAGGATACAACCTCAGGTTCCCTTCTACGTTGTACAGGTCAGTGTTTGACAATGCATTCACGACACTGCCGCCCTCAGTGAAGGACCAACCCATGAATTCATATCCATACTTCACCAGGCCGCCCAAGCCGCCCGCGCCCACATTCCCCAATATCCTCACCGTTGAATGTTTCGGATAGGGAGAATTCCCATCTTCGGGAGGCACGCCAATCCCAGGCTCCGCACTTCCACGGTAATATGTCACCGTGATGTCTGCCGCTGGTCTCCACACCGCGTACACCGTGGTGTCCGTCGCGATCCGTAGGATCTTCTCCTCGGGCGCCACCGCATTCGGTGTCGTCGCCCAGCCGGCGAAGTCGTACCCCGTCACCACAAGCCCGTTTGTATTTCCGGGCAGTGTCACGTCGGAGAATTTCTCAGCTTCAGTAACATCCGGCACGGCGCCGCTCATCCGCACGCCATCCGCGGGCAGATTCGCGTCGTAGAACACCTTTACGCGCTCCGCGCCCGTCCAAGTCGGATACAGATCCGCATCGACCTGTATCTCTTGAATCTGAGAGCCGACGGCGTGCTGGAGCGCGCCTCCGGATGTGCCGGACCAGCCCTCAAACTCGTACCCAATGCGGTACAACGGCGGCACTCCCACATTCCCGAGAATGGTAACATTCTCATTTATGAGATATTGCCTGCTGTCCGTCGGCGGTGCGCCGCCCGTCGCGTTGCCCGCGTGGTATGTCATCGTGACGGTGGTCGGCGGGTCGACGGGATTATCCTGCCAAATCGCATACACTTCCGTATCCACCTGGATGCCATCGATTCGGGTGATGACACTCGTCGCCGGGGCATCCGGACTCAGCGCCCAACCCTTGAAGTTGTAGCCCAGCAGCTTCAGACCGCTGCCGTCTGCCAATGTGACATTCGTATATTTGGTATATGTCTCGGAAGCGGGAAATGCAGTACTGCCCGGCGCCTCTTGTGCCGGCTGACCGTTGTAAACCGGCAGGTTCTGATTGTATTTCACTGTGACGTCCTCGGCCCACTTCACATAGAAGTCCAAATGGCCCGTCGTCACATCTTTGACTGTCACGTGCTCATCCTCGCCCACCGGCTGCGTAAGCGCCGCGTCTTTGTACCAGCCGTCGAACACGAAGGCCGGAAGCGTCGGCTCGGCTGGCGCCAAGATGATGTCCGGCGTCAGGATGGTATATGTCTCAGGATTGGGATGCGTGGCCTCCGCCGGTTCTAAGTTGTGATACGTGATGGTATACACATCCGGCGTGTCGCCATCGCCCCACATGGCGTAGAAGTCCCTGGCGCCCGTCTCACCATCGGGAATCGCCGGAACGCCCGCCGGCACGGTGAGCTGGTTGTCTTCGTACCAGCCGGTAAAGGTGTACCCCAAGCGCCCGCCGGCGGGTGTGAGCGTGACGGGCGTCGTGTTCCGGCTGTAACTCACGGGGTTCGTGTGCGTGCCCATGTCGCCGCCCACATTGTAGTAGCTGATGACGTACTCCTCCGGCTCCCCGTAAGTGAAAACTACGCGCATGTCATCGCTCGCCGGCACTGCCACCGCGTATTGCCCATTTCCGAGAATCGTCACTCTGCCGCTGGTCGCGGCGGACAGCTCTTCCAAACTGTCCGCGGTGACATCCCACGAAACGCTCTCAGACGTATTGGGTGTCAAGACCGTTACTTCCGTGCCTTTGAGCGAGACACCGGTCAGCCAGTAGTCCCCAATGCGCTCGGCCGGCGCGCCGAACGTGTAGGGCTGCGGCGTAACGTTGTACATGGATGTGGGGCCAAACGTCGTCGGAGTCGGCGTGATGTCCGCGGGGAGCCCCTCGTACACCACCTGCATGGCGCCACGCTGGTAGGCCACCTGCGGAACCTCGAACATACCTATCTTCGTCTGATTGTACACATTCGTATAAGCGGCATGCGTGACACCATTGGTCGTCAGTACCTGATTGGCGGAAGCGTTTGGGTTGCTCAGCCGCACGCGGTATTTCAGCGTCGCCTGTTCGCCGCCGATACCGCTGACCGAATCCCACACCAGCGCCGGGGTGCTGTCGAAGACGGTGTCTAAGATTGTCATGTTAACTTTGCCCTGCGACACCGTGACGTAGGACGTCACATTGAGTAAGTGCGTCGTCGGTATGGTCTGCCCATTGGTTCCCACAAAGTAGAACCCTTGCCCGACAGGATCGACCACCTCGCTCCTCTTGATCGTCGTGATGAGCGAGTCGCCAATGCTCTGGAAAACACCGTCCAGACTGGCGCTGTTGTTTGCGGTGGTGTAAAAACCCGCGTTCTGTATCTCCTGCAGCAACGCCGAAGCCGCCTGGCTGGTGCCGTAGCCAATGGTGATCAGGTTCGCGTTTTCCCCCTCGTTTTTATAGGCGGTCGCCTCATTTCTCACCTCTTGCGCACCCGCCGTACCGCCCGTCGGCGCACCGTCCGTGAGCACGATCATATACTTGGTCGAAGCCGGGTTGTACACCGTCCCCGTAGGGGTGTAGTAGCTGGTGGCAGTACCCGGGTGGAACAGCTCGGAACGGGAGAGACTCATCCCCCGCTGGATATACGTGGAGCCACCGCTGGTCATGCTGTCGATCGCAGCCACCAGCGCCGCCACATTGGCGGCGTTGCTCGTGCTGTTGTCCCGCACCACCCGGAGCGGAGACAAAATTCTGGTGCTGGTGTCGCTGGCGGAGGCAAACTGCACCACACCAACGCGGATGGTGCCCGTCAGCTGCGCGCTTTGAGACAACATATTCGTCAGATTCTTGGCCGCGTTCTTCACCGCGGTGCGCCCGGCAGAGCCCATGGAGCCGGAGTGGTCCAGCGCCATCATCACGTCCAGGTCGACAATGTTCTGCCCCGACTCGCCCGACAGCGACACCGTGATCTCCCATGTGTCGTCGTCCAGCCTCTGGGCTGTCTTGCTCAGTATTGGGTCCGGAGCCACCTGTACGAGCGGACGATAATATACCGTCGTCGAGTTCAGCTCCGCCGCCTCAATGTGCAGTGACGAAGGCTGCCCGTCGATCCGTTCATAGTTGCCAAGGCGCAACGGATAGAAGGACACGTTGCTGCCCAGTAAGGCCGTGCCCGTCTGCGGAAACGCATACCCCGCGGGGAAGAGCCCCTCCGCGGGCACCTCATCTCCGTTCTCCGTGATCACTTTGTAGTCGATGGCATACGCGTACCAGTCGAAGACCGCGACAACCTTTCTCCCCAGGAAAGTAAAATATGTGGTGTTGACGGCGGTCGCGCCGGAATAGCCGCTCGCGCTCACGCTGGAGAAAGAACTGTTGGCCGCCAATGTTCCCGTCACTGAGAAATTTGCTTTATTGGGATTTTCAAACTTCGTGCTCGGCGCCGCGTACGCCGAACCCTCGGTGGGAACGACGGCGGCGGGCGCGGTCGCCCACATGCTCAGATTTCTTCCTGTAAACGAGAACGGCTTGCCGGCCGCAAAGGTAAACGCCCGCGCGCTCGCGTTGGCGCTGCTGTTGTAGACCAAGAAGGTATTGGGGTTATTGATGGTAAACGCGTATGGAGCGGCGCCCGCGGCGTACACCGCGGGGAGGCCGTTTGTGTTGGACTCCGCCGCCACAATGAAGTTGGCGCCGGCTCCCACTGTGACGGGGCCGTTTACGCGCAACGCGCCCGTGGAGGCAATATTGCCCGTCGTGCGCAGATCGAATGTGGCACCGGCGCCGACCACCAAGCCGGTCAGATTGCCGGACGTAAAGCGCTGGTTGCCCCGGTAGGTAAACGAAGCGTCGCTTTCTACCGTGATCCAAGGCGCCGCGACAAACAGACCTGTCGCACGGTAGTCGCGTATAGAAACGTCCGCGTCCGTACGCGCGGTGATTACCTCAAAACCGTCAAACATGGCGGACGACGTCGAGCTCACGTTTACGCGGGTGATGGATACCTGACCTTGGAAAAAGAGCTCGCCTTGGAGAAGATTGCTGCCGTTGTCCACCACGTGGTCAGCGGACTCCGAACCGCTGGGCTGCGTAATCGTAATGTTCACCGGGTTGCGGCTGCCGTCTAAAATGACGTCCGACTCGCTGGAGAACGTCGCCAGCTGCGGCCCCACAAACGTCAGCCCGTCAAAGACCATCGTGATCACGCGGGTGCTGGTCGCGTTGAAGATTCCGGAATTGCTGAGAAGCGCCGGTACGTTCCAGTCACGGTAGGTGACCTGCGTCAGCGTGCTGTTTGCGGTGGTACCCGCAAACCGGATTATATTGTCACTTGCCCTGGTGCTGCTGAAAGAATGACCCTTGGCGTCGACCATGAGCTCGGGGCTGACCCTGGTCGGAGGAACGGTGATTCTCGCGTCTGTGTTGCTGCTTCCCGTATATGAGAGGTTCGCGCCGAACTCTATGTAAGAATACGCCGTGCTCTCCAGCGCCGCCTTCAGGGCCGCGTACGTGTAGACCACGACGGACTGACCCACAGCCTGGGGATTCACCGGATTCGCGATGGGCTCCACACCTGCCCAGCTGCCGGCCGGCGCGTCGAAATAAAAATCAACCGCGCTGCCTGCGATGTCGCCCACGTTCACCGTCCGCGCCTGCGCCGCACCCGACCGGCTCGTGTTCAGTGTCCAGGCGGCACTGATACCGGCTGCCAAGTAATAAGAAGCCGCATTGATCGCCGTGAGCTCGACCAGCTGCTCCGGCGTGAGGAACACCGTGTATACCGGAGCCGTCCCGCTGACGTTGCGGTAGAAGCTGACGTACACCCCGTTCTCCGGCGCGCGCTGCAACAGGTCCGCCGACACAAAGTAAAAAGCGAGTTCTTTGTCTTCGTCGAAAAGAAGCTCATAGACGCCGAGCACCGTACCGGACCGCTCGTCGTCCGCCTCATAGCCAAGCAGACTGTACTCCGTCTCCGGGTCGAGGTCTTTCACATTGACGGACTCGGTCGCGCCCCGCGCCCCTGTCAGCGTCTTGGTGAAGACCAATGTGTCTTCCAGCGCGCCGATTTCTTCGTTTTGAGAAGTTATGTACCAGCGGGCCGTGACTGTCACCGTGTCGGCCGGCGTTTCGGCTTCGGCGGGCTCGCCCGCCTCGACAGGCTCCGTCTCGCTTTCGACAGGTTCCGTTTCCTCTTCGACAGGCTCCGTTTCAAGAGGCTCTGTCTCAACCGTGCCCTCGGCCGCCTCGCCGCCCTCGGTACCTTCCGTACCTTCAGCAGGCGCAACGTCCTCGGCAGGCGTCCGGCTCTCGTCGCCTTCGACACCCTCGGTGCTCGCGGGCGGCGTCTGGTCCTCTTCCTCCGGACTGTCCTCTCCGGACTGTGTCACGCCCGCGTCCACCCCGATGTCTGTCCCGTCGGAAAGAATCTCCGACCCGGACTCGTCGGGCGCCGCCAACGCCACCTGGGCCAGCGGCGTCGCAAAGAAAGTGAGAATCATGACAAAGGCCATGACCCACGCTGTCAATTTCCTTACACGCCCAAAGCTCGTATTCCGGTTACCCATCTGAACTCACGCTCCTCATGAATTTAGCCAACACACCGCGTTTCCATGACCGCGGATGTATTCGTTAATTTTGGGAATTCTTTTTCTTTACGTGACAACACGCACGCCGCCCCTCTCTGGGCTTGCGCGCATTTCACGCGCCCATTGTACCAGACTCTTTGCCGTTTGTAAATATTTTTTTGCGGTATTTTCTCAATCTTTTTTTGCACTTTATCACGATGCCCTGGCCAACCGGCCTTTACCCGCGCCCCATCGGAGTCGCCAATCACTTCTGTCACAATGGTTTGATGGTTTTATGGAAACTTATGCATCGCACCGAGAACTGTTTTCGCAATCGGGCGCCGCCCAGGACGAATTCCACGCCCCCATGTGATAGTCTTATCGATGATAGGCTTATTATAATCCCTGTCTGCGCATTTTTCTACTACCTTTATGGGTCGTTTTGAGACTTTTTCTTTACTTTTTCCCATTTTTCTCTATTTTTTTATCCAAAGCAATCCAATATTCACTACTTCTTTCCTTTTCCCACTGGCCGCCTTTTTCCCACTGGCCGCCGCGCCACGCGGATGGAGGCCTTCCGAAGCGCCGTCGCCGGCTCATGCGCAATGTGTATATTTCCCCCATTTCTCATGGGTTTTTCTTCATTCTCATTTTTAACAATTCCTTTATTTTACTATTTTTCTATTTATATCCATTTTTGACGCGCGGATAAACAACCCTCGCGCGGGGGTGTCGCGACGTCTTTTGCGACTTCCTTTTTATTGGTTCTTTTGTGCGGGAATTTTTGGATTCTCCAAATGGCCGCCGCGCCCTCCTTTCGGGGGCGGCGGCGGCGTGTTCAGCCCTCAAAAGAACCCCCGTGGTGTAAAGTGTTTTTACTTGTCGTTTTTTGCGTCACCCCGTGTGCGCCCCGACCGCCGCGCGGGCACGGCTCCGGACCCCCGGCTGCGGCGCCTCTTTTGCCTTCCATTTCTTGATTCTCTTGTGTTGGAATTTTTATCCTCGTTTCTTCGCAAAACCGCACGCCCTGCTCTGCTCTCCCCTGCTCTGTCCACGGCACTGCCGCCGTCTGTCCGCACCGCGAAAATATGTAAAGTATTTTTACTTTACACCTCCCCCGCCGACGGCAGGATTGACAATGGATAATTGACAGTTGATAATTGACAGTTGATAATTGCTTCCCATTTGTGAGCAATCCATCCATTCGCTTCTCCGGTGGATGGATGGATTGCTATTATATAAGGTATCCCTCCGGACAATCGTCAATTGTCAATTCTCCATTATCAATTATCCATTATATAAGGTATCTCCCCGGACAACCGTCAAGCGTCAACTATCCGCTGTTTTTGGTGATATCGCTGTTTTCATAGGTCCGGAGGGCAAAAGGGTTTCGACAGAAACGAAATTGTGATATACTTATCCGACCAGATCTTTTGCGGACAGCCGGGCGGCGGAACGCCGCTCCTACAGGCAACTGCCAACCGGCAAGCAATTGGAGGTGTTTTTATGAGCGTGGTACGGGATATGGGGCTCGCCGAGGCGGGCCGGCAAAAGATCGCCTGGGCCGCCTCCTTTATGCCGGTGCTGGCCGGGCTGCGGGCGGAGTTTGTGCGCACCCAGCCTTTCGCGGGCCTACGCATCGCGCTGGCGATCCACTTAGAGGCGAAGACCGCCTGCTTCGCGCTGGCGCTACGCGACGGCGGAGCGGCGGTGGCGGCCACCGGCTGCAACCCGCTCTCCACCCAGGACGACGTGGCCGCGGGACTCTGCGCCGAGGGCGTCGACGTGTACGCGCTGTGGAACGCCGACCCGAAGACGTACGAGGACCACCTGGCCGGGGCGCTGGCCTTCGGACCCCACCTCGCCCTGGACGACGGCGGCGACCTGACCGCGCTCCTCCATGGGGCCTGCGCCGACCGCGGCGGCGGCCTCGTCGGCCTCACCGAGGAGACGACGACTGGCGTGCACCGGGCCCAGGTCCGGGCCAAGGCCGGTCAGCTCCGCTTCCCGCTGCTCGCCGTGAACGACGCCGACTGCAAACATCTCTTTGACAACCGCTACGGCACCGGCCAGTCCACGTGGGCGGCCATCCTGCACACCACCAATGTACAGGTCACGGGCAAAGCCGTCGTCGTGGCCGGCTACGGTTGGTGCGGGCGCGGCGTGGCGCGGCGGGCCGCCGGGCTGGGCGCGCGGGTCATCGTCACCGAGATCGACCCCATCAAGGCTCTTGAGGCCGCGATGGACGGTTTCTCTGTTATGACAATGGACGAAGCCGCACCCCACGGCGACTTCTTCATCACGGTCACGGGCTGCCGCCGGGTGATTACGGCGCGCCACATGGCGCGCATGAAGGACGGCGCGATTTTGGCCAACGCCGGCCACTTTGACGTGGAGATCGACCTGGCCGACCTGGCCGACTTGGCCGCACGGCGCGAGACCCGACGGGCCGGCGTCACCGGGTATTTTCTCCCGGACGGACGCGTGTTGAATCTGCTGGCCGAGGGGCGGCTCGTAAACCTCGCCGCTGGCGACGGCCACCCGGCCGAGATCATGGACATGAGCTTTTCGGTGCAGGCGCTGGCCCTGCGCCACCTGGCTCGACACGGTCGCGCGCTGACCCCCGGCGTCTACCCTGTCCCCCGTGCGGTGGACGAGGAGGTGGCGGCCCGCAAACTGCGCGCCTCTAGCCTCTCGATCGACGCGCTGACACCGGACCAAAGGGCCTATTTGGAACAATTCTGATTGGAGGATTCTCACTTATGAGACGCAAGATCTTTACCTCGGAGTCGGTCACGGAGGGGCACCCGGACAAGGTGTGCGACCAGATCTCCGACGCGATTTTGGATGCCATCTTGGCGGAGGACCCCGTGGCGCGTGTGGCCTGCGAAGCCATCGTCACCACCGGCATGGCGCTGGTGATGGGGGAGATCTCCACAAGCTGCTATGTGGACATCCCGGCGGTCGTGCGCCGGACCATCCAACGGGTCGGGTACGACCGCGCGGAACTCGGCTTTCATCACCAGACCTGCGCCGTCCTCACCTCGATCGACGAACAGAGCCCCGACATCGCGGTGGGCGTGGACAACGCCCTCGACAGCCGGGACTCCGTGGACGGTGACGACCGCACCGGCGCCGGGGACCAGGGGATGATGTTCGGCTTCGCCTGCGACGAGACCCCCGAGCTGATGCCAGCGCCCATCGCGCTGGCACACGCGCTCACGCAGCGGCTGGCCGCGGCGCGGCGCAGCGGGGCACTCCCCTTTCTGCGCCCCGACGGCAAGAGCCAGGTGAGCGTCGTCTATGACGATATGGGCCGCGTGGCCCGCTGCGACTCTGTAGTGGTCTCTACCCAGCACGACGACGTCGGCATCGAGACCGTGCGCGAAGGGGTCATGGAGGCCGTCATCCGGCCCGTCATCCCCGCGGCCTATCTCGATCATGAGACAAAGATCTTCATAAATCCCACCGGGCGCTTCGTCGTGGGCGGCCCGCAGGGCGACGCGGGCCTCACCGGCCGCAAGATCATTGTGGACACCTACGGCGGCTACGCCCGCCACGGCGGCGGCAGTTTCTCCGGCAAGGACCCCACCAAAGTGGACCGGAGCGCTTCGTACATGGCCCGCTACGCCGCAAAGAATCTGGTGGCCGCCGGCCTCGCGCGCCGCTGTGAGATCGAGGTGGCCTACGCCATCGGCCTTTCGCACCCCGTCTCTATCCTCGTCGACACCTTCGGCACCGGCGCGGCGGACGACAAGACCCTGTCCGGGCTCGTCGCGCGGCACTTTGACTTCCGCCCGGCGCGGATCATCAAGACGCTGAACCTGCGCCGGCCTATTTACAGCGCGACGGCGGCCTACGGCCACTTCGGCCGCGCCGATCTGGACCTGCCCTGGGAGCGGACTGATCTGGCGGAGCGCCTGCGCGCCGACCTTTAGCACTTTGTTGCCGCGAAGCGGCAACAAAAAACAAGAATTTGGGTTGTGGGTTGCAGGTGCAACCCACGTTAGATTTCATCCGGGAGGGATATGCCATGGAACATATCTGCGTAGTGGGGCTCGGGTACATCGGCCTGCCCACCGCCGTCACCCTGGCGCTGGGCGGCTTTTCCGTGTGCGGCGCGGACATACAGCCCGCCGTCGTCGAGACGTTGCGCACGGGGCGTGCACCCATCGCCGAGCCCGGCCTTGACGAGGCGCTGGCGGCGGCGCTCGCCTCCGGACGGCTGACGTTTTCCTGCGAAACGCCCGAGGCCGACGCCTTCATCATCACGGTACAGACGCCGCACCTCACGCGAAGCGACGGCGTGCGCGCCGCCGACCTGCGCTTTGTGGAATCGGCCGCGCGCGACGTGGCCGCGCGGCTGAAACCCGGCAATCTCGTCGTGCTGGAATCCACCGTGCCGCCCGGTACCTGCCGGCGGCTGGAGGCCTGGCTCGCCGCGGGTTCGGGCCTCGCCGCGGATGAATTCCACGTGGCCCACTGCCCCGAACGGGTCATCCCCGGCCGCATCCTGCGGGAGCTGGCGGAAAACGACCGCATCGTCGGCGCGCGCACCGAGGCCGCCGCGCACCTGGCCTGCGGCCTCTACCGCCGCGTGGCCACCAAAGGCCGCCTCCGCGTGGCCGACGACATCACGGCCGAGATGTGCAAGCTGGTGGAAAACACGTTCAGGGACGTCAACATCGCCTACGCCAACGAGCTGTCGCGGGTGGCGGACAAACTCGGCATCGATGTGTTCCGGCTCATCGAGCTGGCCAACTGCCACCCCCGGGTAAACATCCTCTCCCCCGGCGTGGGCGTGGGCGGACACTGCATCGCGGTGGACCCGTGGTTTATCCACGGTCTCTTCCCCGACGATACGCCGCTCATCGCCGCAGCCCGGCGCGTCAACGACCAAAAACCCCTGCTCGTGGCCGACGCCGTGCAGCGCCGGCTTTCCCCCGGCGCGCGCGTGTGCGTGCTGGGTCTCGCCTACAAGCCGGACATCGACGACCTGCGGGAGTCGCCGTCACTCACGCTGTGCCGCGCACTGCGGGCGCGGGGCGTCTCGGTCGCGGCCTGCGAGCCGCACGCGGCGGCGGTCGTGGACGGGTTTGACAACGTACCGTTCGAGGCGGCGCTGTCGTATGATTTTCTCGTGCTGGCCGTCGGCCACACGCTGTTTAAAGAGCGCCGCGCCGACATCGCCGCCCGGCCTCACCATGACTGCGTAGGAATTCTCTCAAATGATAAAGCAGGAATTCTTTCAATTGATAAATAGGAGGGCGCTTGGATGAACGAAGAGATCCGCCAAATGGCCGCGCGTATTCGGGAGCTGCGGGAGATCTGCGGGCTCTCGGCGTCGGAGCTGGCCGCGGAGCTGAACGTCCCGGAGACGGTGTACAGCGGGTATGAAACAAGCGGCGAGGACGTGCCGATCTCGGTGCTCTACCACCTCGCTCATCGTTTCGGCGTGGACTTAAACGAACTGCTGATCGGGGCCGCGCCCCACCTCGTCACTTACTCGGTCGTTCGGCGGGGGGAGGGCATGAGCGTCGACCGCTACCCAGGCTACCGCTTCCACAGCCTGGCCCACACGTTCAAGCACAAGATGATGGAGCCCCTGCTCGTGACCGTCGACACCGAGGACAAGGACCCGGCGCTCGTCACCCACGCCGGGCAGGAGTTCAACTTCATCCTCGAGGGGGTCGTCGAGCTCATCTTCGCGGACAGACGCATCCGTCTCACGCCGGGGGACAGTGTGTATTTCGACCCTTCGCACCCCCACGGTCAGCGCGCCGTCGGCGGCCGGGCCCGCTTTTTAACCGTTATATCTGAATAGGGGGAGCTTGGGTTATGATGCTGCTCAAACGGTTTTTGCCCCGTATCGAATTTGATTCGTATGAGGATTTCAAGGCCAATTACCGGGTGAATGTCCCGGAGAATTTCAATTTCGGTTTTGATGTCGTGGACGCATGGGCCGCCCACGACAAAGAGAAGCCGGCGCTTTTGTGGTGCGACGACCACGGCGGCGAGCGGCGCTTCACCTTTGACGAGATCGCGCGCCTTTCGAACCGCGCCGCGCACTTCTTCCGGGCGCAGGGCGTTTGCAGGGGCGACGCCGTCATGCTGATCCTGCGCCGCCGCTGGGAGTATTGGGTGTGCGCCGTGGCGCTCATCAAGCTGGGGGCCGTTTTGATCCCGGCTTCGCTCCAGCTCACGGCCAAGGACATCGTCTACCGCATCGGCACGGCGGACATCAAGATGCTGGTCTGCGTGGACGACGCCTTTGTCGTCTCCCAGGTGGAACAGGCCATGGCGCAGACCGACAAGGTGCGCGCCCGCGCGCTGGTGGCAGGCCGGCGGGCCGGCTGGCTCGACTTCACGGCCGAGCTCGCACACCACCCCGACGTCCTCGCGCGCCCCACCGGGGCGGAGGCCGCGCGCTGGGACGACATCATGATGATCTACTTCACCTCGGGCACGACGGGGTTCCCAAAAATGGCTATGCTAAACCACGCGCACCCGCTTGGGCATATTGTCACGGCGCACTACTGGCAGCAGGTGCAGGAGGGCAAGCTGCATCTGTCGGTCTCCGACTCCGGCTGGGCCAAGTTCGGCTGGGGCAAGATCTACGGCCAGTGGATCTGCGGCGCGGTGATCTTCGCCTACGACATGGACAAGTTCGTCCCGACGCGGCTGCTCGAAAAGATCGAAAAATACCGGCTGACCACATTTTGCGCGCCGCCCACGATGTTCCGCTTTATGCTCCAGGAGGACCTGACAAAGTACGACCTCTCGTCGATCGAAAACTGCGGCAACGCCGGGGAGCCGCTGAACCCGGAGGTGTTCCGGCGCTGGCACGAACTGACCGGCCGCAAGCTCCGGGAGGGATTCGGGCAGTCGGAGTCGTCGGTGCTCATTGCGAATTTCCGCTGGTTTGAGCCGAAGCCCGGTTCGATGGGCAAGCCCTCCCCGCTGTACGACATCGACCTCATCAACGCGGAGGGCCGGTCGTGCCGCGAGGGTGAAGAGGGCGAGATCGTCGTGCGCGGCATCCGTGACTACATGCCGACGGGGCTGTTCACCGGTTACTACCGCGACCCGGAACTCACGGCGCGCGTCATGGGCGAAGGTTACTACAACACGGGCGACGTGGCCTGGCGCGACTCGGACGGCTACTATTGGTTTGTCGGGCGCACCGACGACGTGATCAAGTGTTCAGGCTACCGCATCGGCCCCTTTGAGGTGGAGTCCGCGCTGCTGGAGCACCCGGCGGTGGTCGAGTGCGCAGTCACCGCGGTTCCCGACCCGGTGCGCGGGCAGGTGGTAAAGGCCACCGTCGTGCTGGCCGCCGGCCGCGCGGGTTCCGACACCCTGGCACGGGAGCTTCAGGACCACGTCAAACGCGTCACAGCTCCCTACAAATATCCGCGCATCGTCGAATTTGTCGACGAACTCCCAAAGACCGTAGGCGGCAAAATCAAACGCGCTCAAATCCGCCGCGAAGACGAAAACAGATAATAGTACCTTGTTGCCGCGAAGCGGCAACAAAAAACAAGAATTTGGGTTGTGGGTTGCAGGTGCAACTCACATGAGTCGAGAACGACGCCGCTCACTGTTATCTGTTATCTGTAAACTGCTATCTGTCAGGAGGTTTTGTCATGTTAAATTTCGATTACTGTTCCCCCACGCGGCTGATCTTTGGGAAGGGCGTGCACAGGGAGGTAGGGGACGTCTTAAAACCCCACACGCAGAAGCTGCTGCTGCACTACGGCGGGCAGAGCATCCGCAAGAGCGGGCTTTACGACGAGATCACCGCGTCGCTGCGCCGCGCCGGCCTGCCCTTCACGGAACTCGGCGGCGTGGTGCCCAACCCACGCCTCGGCCTTGTGCGCGAGGGCATCGACATCTGCCGGCAGGAGGGCGTCGATCTGATTTTGGCCGTGGGCGGCGGCAGCGTGATCGACTCCTCCAAAGCCATCGCCGCCGGTTACTATTATAACGGCGACGTGTGGGATCTTTACGAGAGCGGCCGCCCCGTGGACAAAGCCCTTCCGGTGGCCGCGGTGCTCACGATCCCCGCCGCGGGCAGCGAGGCCAGCAACAGCACCGTCATCACCAACGAGGAGAAGCAGCTGAAGTACGGCTACGGCTGCCAGCCTCTGCGCCCACTCGTCAGTTTTGTAAACCCCGAGCTGTTTTTCACGCTGCCCGCCCACCAGATTGCCAACGGCGTGGCCGATATGATGAGCCATATCTTCGAGCGCTATTTTTCCCACACGCCCCATGTGGACCTGACCGACGCGCTGTGCGAGAGCACGCTGCGGACCATCATGCGAAGCGCCCCGCTCGTGCGGGAAAATCCGAGCAATTACGAGGCCTGGTGCGAGGTGGGCTTTGGCGGCACCGTGGCACACATCGACCTCCTGGGCCTGGGCCGCGCGCAGGACTGGGCCTGCCACGGCATGGAGCACGAACTCTCGGCTCTCTACGACGTCGCCCACGGCGCGGGCCTCGCGGTGCTGACGCCGAACTGGATGCAGTACGTCTACCGCGAAAACGTCCCTCTGTTTGTACAGTTTGCCGTGAACATCATGGGCGTGAGCGGCAGCTACCGCGACCCGGACGCCCTCGTGGCGGAGGGCATCGCCCGTCTGCGCGCGTTCTTCAGGACGATGGGCCTGCCGGGCACGCTGACGGAACTCGGCATCGGCCAGGAAAACCTGGAACTGATGGCCAAAAAAGCCACCGGCGCCGCCTTCGGCGCGGAGTCCCCCCTGGGCGGCCTCAAAAAGCTCGCCTGGCAGGACGTGCTGAACATCTACCGCCTGTCGCTATGAGCGCCTGCGTTTGTAAACTTTATGGGCGCGCGGGAGCGGTTATGGGTTGCAGGTGCAACCCACGTTAGGGGACGGTCTGCAGCGCCCGAGCGGGGTTTTCTGTGAAAAAGCGGGCGGCGATCGAAGCCGGGAGACCGGCCCGGATGAGCCTGGGGAGAAATGTCCGCAGGATGTAGGGCAGCCCCACTGTGCCGCCGTAGCGTATCATCCGCGCCCGGGTCACATCCAGGCCCATGAGAATCTGACCTCCGAAACCCGCCGCCGTCATCTCGGCGACGATCTCCGCCTCGCGCGCGTCGCTGTGGTATCTGCCCCGGGCCACGGTGTCGTATTCCATCGTGACCCCCCTGCGACACAGCCGTCGATGGACCGCCAGATCGTCCACCGCCCTGTCCATGTGGCAGAAGATCACCCGGCGCAGATCGACGCCCCGCGCCTCCCAGAAATTCGCCAGGCCCTCGGGGTCGGACCCCCGCTCGATGTGGACCATCAGCGGCGCGCCGGTTTCCCGCGCCGCCGCGCCGGCCGCCGCGAAGAGCTTGCGGGTCTGCGCCGTCCACGCCGTATCCAGCGCGGTCTTGATAAGACCCGCTCGGTGGCCGCACCAGTCCGCCGGCGGGGCCGCGTCCCCATCCGCGCACATGCCAAGGCGCAGCTCCCGCGCGTAGAGCGCCGCGAGCTGCGCCTCATCCCAAGAGAAAATCCAGTGCTCCTCCGGGTAAAAGAGCATTCTATGAAACCCCGTGGCGGCGACGATGTGGACACCGCTGCGCGCGGACAGCCGGCCCAGCGCCCGCGCGCCCCGTCCGCACCCCACGGGCTGGGCGTCGACGACCGCGCCGCCGCCCGCGCGGCGAAAGTCCGTGAGCTCCGCAAGACTGCGCGCCTCGTCGTCGATGCAAAGCGCCGGGTTTACGCGCGCGCTGCGCCCGGGGCTGATCCACAGATGCTCATGGCTGTGGCAAAAGCCCAGAGCCTCCGGCGCCACCACGCCTTGCACCGTGACAATGCCGCCCACAGTCAGCCTGCCGCCAGCTTCACGGCCCGGCCCGTCATGGCCTCGATCTCGTCAAAGCGCCCGGCGGCGATCAGCGGCTCCGCAACCATCCAGCTGCCGCCGCACGCGAGCACCTTGGGGAAGGCCAGGTAGTCGGCGAGATTGGCCTCGGATACGCCGCCGGTGGGGATAAAGCGCATCTGGGGGAACGGAGCGGCGAGGGCCTTGATCGTGGCGAGGCCTCCGTACTGGGCGGCGGGGAAGAATTTCGCGACCGCGAGGCCGTACTCAAGTAGCCACATGAGCTCCGACGGCGTGCAGACGCCGGGGTAGAGAGGCAGACCGCGCTTTGCGCAGTGCTCCGTCACCGGCCGGCTGAAACCGGGCGTCACGACGTACTGCGCGCCGGCCGCCGCCGCGCGCTCGACCTGCTCCGCCGAGGTGACCGTACCGGCCCCCAGCAGTACGTCCGGGAACGCGCCGGCGATCCGGCGGATGGACGCCTCCGCCGCCTCGGTGCGGAAAGTGACCTCCGCCACCGGAAGCCCTCCCTTTACCAGGGCCTCCATCAGGGGCAGCGCGTCATCCGCCCGGTTCAGCTTGATCACGGGCACAATTCTATGTCGGGCCATCTTTTCGTTCATCGTCTCCATATCGATCTCCTTTCTCTCATGTGGGTTGCACTGCAACCCACAACCCACATTCTTGTTTTTTGTTGCCGCTTCGCGGCAACAAGGTACTAATGGGCGCTTTGGGGCGCCTTTTTTTGTTTCAAAGCGCGCTATTTCCACTTGGGGTTGTCGATCATTTGCGGCGCGCCGTTTTGCTCCACGATCAGTTTTCGGTATCCCTTCTCTTCGATGGTCCCGTAGTCGTGGCCCGCGTCAGAGCGGAATACGAAGAAGGTGATAAGGGGCGCCTTCCCCGTGTTGACGCTCCGGTGGGCGTAACGCCCTGGCACATAGACGGCCTTTCCCGGCGTCAGCGGGATCTGCGCCACGTCGCCCTCCGGGTTCTCCATCAGCATGACGCCCTGCCCGGAGAGACAGTAATACACCTCAGCCGTGTCCAGAATCGTGTGGAAGTGGCCCTTGGTCATGAAATACTCCCGGCCCACCTTGCCCGGATATGTGATGCTGGTCCCAAAGGCCAGGTCCTCCGCCCGCGCCGGGGCGCCCAGTTCATAGAATTCGTACACCAGCGGATCTTCTTTTGCGAGTATGGCCTCAAAGGCCGCGCCGTCGCTGTACATCCCCCGCATCTGCGAGAGACGGCGCTTTGTGGGGGCGGCCGTCCGGGAAAGGCCGTCCGTCAGGGAAAAATCCAACGCAAACCCTCGGTTCCAATCAAACGCCGCCGCGCTCATGGCGTATCCCCCGTTCTCGCGATCTCGCCCAGTCTTTCGAGCAGCGCGCCTTCGATGGGGATGCGGAAGACCTCGGCAACGACCTGTGTCCAGCCGTGGATGAAGTAGATCCACCCGTCCTCGACGTGCAGACCCTTGGCCGCGCGCTGCCGCTCGGCCTGCGCCTTGAAGACGAGGTCTCCGCGGTAGTTGATCTCCCACACCAGGCTGTGCGCCGGATAGTCCACCGCGTCTGTGGTGGGCGAGCCGGGGGCGTCCTTTCCGAGACCCGTCGCGTTGACCACGAGGGAGTACGGAGGCAGGGCCTTCACCAGCTTGTCGTTGTCCTCTGGCGCGGGTCCGTGGACGAAGGCGAACTCGATCTCCGGGCCAAGGCCCGACAGCTTCTTCTCTGCCTCGTCCAGCCGGGGCCGGCTGCGGTTGGCGATCGTTACCTTCCTCGGCCTGTCGCCGCCGAACGTTTCCCGGGCAAAGTACAGCGACATGGCCAGGGAACTGCCGCCCGCGCCCAGCAGCAGCGCCTCTCCGCCGTGCGTCTGCCAAAAGCCGGCCGGCACAAAGTGCTCCAGCGCCAGCCCGCTGGAGATGGGATCTTTGGCGTGCGCGCGAAACCGCCCGTCCCGCTTCGAGAGGCAGGACACCTCCTCGAGCTTCTCGGCGAAGGGATCGACGCAGTCGAAGATGTCGCGGCAGGACCCAAACAGATCCAGCTTGTGCGTGGTCACCAGCGCGCCCACCGAGAGGGGATCTTCTTTTAGGAAACGCACGACCCGGCGGTAGTCCCCGTCGGGCGCGTGCAGCGGCAGATCGATGCCGCGGATGTCGGCCTTCAGCCCCAGCTCTTTGGCCCACCGGGGGAAGACCCGCATGATGGACGACCGTGTGGTCGTGACGCCGATGAAATACAGCGTGGGCACCCTGGCCGGCGTGAAATCGAACATGTTGCTCCTCCTACAGTGCGGCGCCCCCCACAGCGCCGTGCCCGGCGCGCGGCGCGTTTTTTATTTTATGTCACCGCCGTGCCTGCCGTCAAGTCCCGCAGCAGATTTTCGGCGGCCATGCGGCTCATCGCATGCGCCGCGCCGGCCGTCGAGGCGGCGCAGTGGGATCCGATGACAATATTTTCCAAATTATACCATTCCTCGTTCTCCGGCGGCTCCTGCTGAAACGCGTCCAGCCCCGCGCCGGCGATGCGGCGGTCCCGCAGCGACGCCAGCAGCGCGTCGTCGTCGACCAGCCCGCCCCGGGCCGTGTTGATCAGATAGGCCGTGGGCTTCATGAGTCCGAGGCGCCGCGCGTCGATGATGTGTTTTGTCTCCGGCAGCAACGGCAGGTGCAGGCTGATGAAGTCGCAGGCGGTGCAGATCTCATCTATGTCCAACCGGCGGACGCCGTTTGCCCGGGCGTAGGCCTCGTCCCAGGCGACATCGAAGGCGGCGATGTCCATCGAAAACCCGCGCGCGCGCCGCACCACCTGCCGGCCGATGGCCCCCAGGCCGACGAGGCCGAGCGTCCGACCGGACAGGTCGGCCGTCGTGCGCTTGCTCCAGTCCTTCCGGCGGCAGCGGCGGTCGATGGAGACGACCTGCCGGGCCAAGGCGAGCATCAGCGCGAGGGCATAGTCCGCCACGGCCTCGCTGTTCGCCCCCACCGTACGGGAGACCCGGATGCCGTGGGCGGCGCAGTAGTCGAGATCGATGTTGTCGACGCCCACGCCGTACTTGGCCACGGCCCGCAGCCCGGGCGCGGCCTCCATCACGCGGGCGGAAAGCGGATCCACCCCGATGATGACGCCGACGCAGCCGGCGATCTTCGCTAGCATTGTCTCCTCGTCCATGATGCCCGCGCCCGGGTTTCGCACGACGCTGACCCCGTTTTCCTCCAGATACGCCAGCGGCCGCGGATCGCCTTTGGCGAAAGACCGGGGCGTTACCAACACTCTCATACAGACAAAACCCCCGACACCTTGGCAATTGAGAATTGAGAATTGACAGTTGATAGTTTGCTGTGGTGGAACGTTTTTTATGTCATAATGCAATGATACACCCGTGTTCAGTATAAAATTTCGGACTGGGCTTGTCAATCGATATTTTAACCAGCGGATGTTCGGACGCCGCGAGGCGGACGCCGTTTTCTCCGCCTCCCACGAGGAATATCTGCCGCAGATCTCCCCCATCGGCACGCCGATGTGTTCTCCCTGTTCGATATGTGGGAATATTGTTTCGATAAAACGTCAGATATATACCGACAGAACATCTTGCAATTCTCACGGGCCTGTCATATAATGTTTTGGCAGGCAGACAGGTACAATCTTACAGAAAAGCAAGAGAAAGGAAGTTGTTTATGAGGAAGGGTTTTCCCATCAAGAGATTCGCGGCACTGATCTTGACGCTCGCGTTTGTCGTCGGGGTGTGCGCCGCCGCGTCTCTGCCGACGGCGGATGTAACCGCTCCTTCGACGGTGCTGTTTGCGGCGGAAGCTGCGGAGGGCGCGGTCACGGTGCACGTCGGCAACCCGGGCGGGGAGGCGGTCCAGCGCCTTGCGATCTTCGCCGTTTACACGGACGGGGGTACGCTGGCCCGCGCGGAAGCGCACACGCTGGAGCTGACCGCCGGTACGTCTCTGTCGCACACCTTTGCGGCCAGCCTCGCGGACTATCCGGCCGAAAATCACACATACCGGGTGTTTTGCTGGGACATGTCATACCGCCCGTTGTTTGACGCCGTCGTACCCGGCGAACCCTCCGGACCGCCTCCGGGCGTTCCCATCTCTCTGACAGTCGCGACGGCGTTCCCCGACGAGACGACCGTGGAGCGCGTGGACGTGACCTATTCCGCCGTGCCCAGTACGGACGCCGTCATCACAGAGGTGTCCTACAGCATCGGCGGCGGCGCGCCGGATTATCTCTATCTGCGCGGCGACGACCAAGTGAGCCCCAAGGGCGTATTGGGGATGGGGACCGTCTTCCTCACGCCGGGCGAAAACGTCATTGTGTTCTTTGCGAAGGATTCCGCCGGCCAGACAGCCAGCTACACAGTGTCAAACAGGCCCGTCTATGACGCAGGCAGCGAGCCGCCTCCCTTCACGGAAGAGGATTTGGTGCTCAGCGAGGACGGCGTGAGCTACTTTGTCAGGGGACGGCTGGTCATATTTGCCACGACCGGCGTCTCGGAGACGGCCGTCGCCGCGGCGGCGGCCACCGTCGGCGGCGTCATTCGGAGCGTCAATCGCACCCTGGATATGTACACAGTGGCGGTGACCGGGGACACGGAGGCCGCGCTGCTGGCCGTGGCCGAGCAGCTGCAAGACGCCTTCCCGACACTTTTCGATCTGGTGGATTTGGAATATGTCGAACCTGTGGTCCCGGAAGCCGGCGCCACGGCCGACCCCTGGTGGGACAGTGACCAGTGGGGGCTTGAGGCGATCCGGGTGACCGACGCGTGGGCGCTGCGCCGTTACATGCGCGAGATCAAGCTCGGCGTACTGGACAACGGCGTCGCATACGCCCATGAGGACCTGCAGATCCCCGCCGCCAACGTCAAGAACAACGGCGCCGCCAACCAGAGCCATGGCACCCATGTGGTGGGCACCGTGGGCGCCATCCACGGCAACGGCGTGGGACTGGCCGGCGTGGCGGACATGCGGCGCGACAATCTCTACGGCTACGACGTGTACGCCACCGCGTCCAGCTCGGCCGTCGTGGATCAGGCGAGCGGACTGGCCTGGCTGGTGCAGCGGGGCGTGAAGGTCGTGGGCGTCAGCCTGGGGAGCGCTTCCACCACCGCCGCCAGCAGGCGGACTTTAGAACTGGCCATGAAGAAGCTCCTCGAAAAGGGCTACGACTATCTCATTGTGCAGTCGGCCGGCAACGGCGACAACAGCGGCCTGCCCAGGGACGCCGACGGCGCGGGTGTGTTTCGGTCTGTGACCGACGCCGCGCTGCGGCAGCGGATCCTCCTCGTGGGATCCACCGACCCGAACGGCGCGCTTGAGGCGACGTCCAACTACGGCGCGCGCGTGGATGTGGTGGCGCCCGGCGTGAGCATCTACAGCACGGCGCCGGGCAACCAGTACCAGCGGCTGAGCGGCTCCTCCTCCGCGGCGGCGCACGTCACCGGTGTGGCGGGGCTCGCGTGGTCCGTGAACCCCGGACTGACCGGCGCGCAGGTAAAGACTCTTCTGAAAGACACGGCGGAGGCCGACGGCCGCGCCGTGGACGACGAGCGTACCACCGTGCCCCCGGCCAGTCTGCGCCGGTACCATCAGGTGGACGCGTACAGCGCCGTATACAACGCCATCAGCACGGAGCCGCCCGCCCGCGCGGAGGGCAGCCTGATCGGCCGGGTCGTCACCGCACTGGACGGTACGCCCATCCCCGGCGCGGCCGTCCTGCTTTTCAAAGAGCGCAATTTTGACAATCTGGCCCGTTCCACGCTGACGGACGCGGACGGCAATTATCTGTTTGAGCATCTGGACATCGGCTTATACAGCCTGCGCATCTCGGCCGGCGGCTATCTGCCGGAGATCATCGAGGTGATGGTGGTGGAGGGTCAGCTGATCACGCTGCATCAGCTCTCCGCGGTGCCCGACGGCGGCGGCGAAGAAGAAGTGGACGGCGTCGTGTCCGGCATCGTGTACAATGCGGTGACGGGCAGCCCCGTGGCCGACCCCATTCATCTCCGCTTCACCCGCGGCATCGACACGCCGCAGACAGACGCCGACCCGGAGACGGTCACGGCGGCCGGCGGGTTCTTCCAAATCGCGCTGACGCCGGGCAACTACACCGTGCTGGCCACCGCCGACGGGTATATCCCCAGCACCTTCTATGTGGTCTCCGTGGGCGGCCTCACCCGGGGCGGGCAAAACGGCACTATCACGCCGGTTCTGGCGGCGGACCAGGTGCGCTTTGTCCTCACCTGGGGCGAGTATCCCTCCGATCTGGACTCGCACCTGTTCGGGCCGACGCTGTCCGGTGCGGCGCGGCTTCACACCTGGTATTCCGTCCGTACCCACTACGACGCGGACGGCCTCGCCGCCGACCTGGATGTGGACGACGTCACCAGCTACGGGCCGGAGACCACCACCATCTATCGGATGCGGGACGGCGTCTATGAGTTTGCCGTGCACGATTATACGAACCGTTACGATCTGGACAGCCTGGCGCTGGTCAACTCGCAGGCCAAGGTGGAGGTGTACGCCGGCAACGCGCTACTGGCCACATACCTCGTCCCCCTCAACGGCGGCCTCAGCACCATCTGGTATGTGTGCAACGTCCACATCGAAGGCGGACAGATCACCATCGAGCCCGTGAACCGCATGGTCAACACCACCTCGTTCCCCACCTCGCTCGTGGCGCCGGATCTCCCGGACGCCAGCGGATACGACAGAGACTACGGATACGAAGACGACTACGGAGACGATTACGAAGACGGATATGAAGACGACTACGAAGAGGAAGGCAGCGACGACGCGATCGTAGTCTCCGACAGCGACGGCGTCGAGGACAACATCCAGCCGGGAGACGGCGTCGAAGCGCCCGCCCTCCTGCGGAGAAGCGCCGCCGAAACGCTCTCCGCGGCGTCTGCGTCTGTGGCGTCTGCAGAGGAGACGGGAGACGAGAGTCTCGCCGACACCGCCGCGTGGGCGGACGACATCCCTCACAAAGAGACTCCGGAAGAGGCATATCCCAAAAGATAGCAAAGCGTATGCGCTTTGCAGCTCGCGGCAAGTACAAGAGACGGCCGCCCCCCGGTTTGGGGGCGGCCGGCTCTTGTGCGCCGGCTTTCCCACGCCGCGCCGGGCCCGCCGGCGCAGCCGTTTGAACAGTGATAACGACAATAACAGTATGATACAAAGGGAGTATTGACAACTCTTCCAATTTATGATATCTCTATATCATGGTTCAAGTGTCATCTTCCCCACAAGACGTCTCCCTTTTTGGTAAAAACAGGAGAGGAAAATGCTCATGAAAAAATCTCTCACTTTTGTTCTTAGTTTTTTGGCAGCAATCATTTTAATGGCCGGTTTTTTCTCTTACATATATGGAGCATTTAACATGTTATCGCAAGTATTAAAATTGACAACTGCTTTACTGCTATATCTTTTGGTTGCTCTTTCTTGCTATTTTCTTATATCTAAATACAAGTTGAAGCGCCTATATATCCACATAATAATATTTTTCATCTCTATGTCTTTGCAACTTTTAATATGTTCAAATTATACCTTTCTTGGCGAAGGAGATTTGCGCTATTATTATAGCAATGCGTTAAAAATTCTTGAAGGGAACTTTTCTTATATATCATTATATGCCGCCACATTTCCTGGTACAGTTACTTACCCAACGGTGTTGGCCGCTTTGATGGGAATGTTTGGCACTAGCCGCACAGTGGCGGCAATAGCCAACTGCATATCCGTGAGTTTTGCTCTGTGTTGCATATACACACTTCTGGAGAAGCGGATCAACAAGAGGTTCCTCCTTGCATTCTGTCTCATCATTCCATTGAATCCATACATATCCATCTATTCAAATACTACAAACGCTGAGCTAATTTTTGGTTCTTTCATTGTTTATTCGATAACATTTTTTGACAAGGCCGTCCTGGAACATGAAAAAACCAAACAAATTTTGTTTTATCTTTTGAGTGCTCTATTTTTGGGATTTTCGTTGTTGTTTCGACCGCTTGGAATCATCTTATTAATTGCCTATTGCATTGTGATGCTTCTCTCTGTAGAAGAGAAGGTCTTTAAACGTATATTTATCATTACCCTCTATGGCATCGTCTTTTTCTTCTTGAGCCAATTTAATTCTTTTTTGGTGAGGCAAGTCACTTCCTTTGATGCCCCAAAATTTTCATATGGTTGGAATCTTTATGTCGGGCTATCTGAAAGTGGACGATGGAATCAAACAGATGGAAAAGAATTTTCAGAAGTTTTCTTCCATGCTTCCACGCCGACTGAAATTCAAGAACATTTTGCTCAAAAATCTCTTGACCGTTTAAACACAATGGGCGCACATGTTGTTCTTCATGGAGTGGGAAAATTAGATCATTGGTATTCTGTCGATTACATTTCATCTCAAGTTTTACTGGAGGACGTTATGGCAGGGCATAGCATGCGAGCGTCTAGAAATTTGATTACTATACTCGCTTTTATTTTTGACATTCCAATCTTTGTATTTGGATTATTGGGATGCATATTTGCCTTGATCCGGTATAAAAAACAACATGACATAATTGAGCAATTGATGGCATTTTACTTCACGGGCAGTTTTTTAATTTTCTTTTTTATCGAATTGGCATCCAGGCATACAATATCGCATCACATCTTGATGATTTTGCCCGCATTGTTGTTTTTTCACAAGTTCGCTCATTCCATAAAACCGAAGATCTCAAAGCTGTTATTATGAACTGGATTTGGAAGTTTTACGAAGTATATCCGCGCAGGGGCGCGGCAGGGCAGTGTATTCCGGCCAAAACCCTCTTTCCCCTGCGCAAAAGCCCATATCCGTTAGGATATGGGCTTTGGAGCTGGTGAGCGGACTCGAACCGCTGACCTGCTGATTACGAATCAGCTGCTCTACCAACTGAGCTACATCGGCGTGGGTACGCGTATCACTATACCAAAAAATAATATCGCCGTCAAGTCATATGAAAAATTGATAATTTTACATATTCTTTACATGAAAAAAGCTTTTTGTTGACATGGGGGCGCTAAAATGATCTCATCATAAAACCACACGCGATTAAGGAGGATTTTTTGATGCGCAAATTTAGTTGTACGACCACGCCGCATACGCGCCGTAGCTTTCGCACTCCTTCGACTATGGCCGCTAAAGCGGCCAGTCTCAGTTGGACCACGCCGCTCACGGCGCTCCTGACTCTGATTCTCATTCTCTCGCTGGCGGGCTGCGGCGCGCCTGCCGGTCAGGGCTCTCAGGCGACTCCGCCGGCGGGTCTGAGTTCTCAGGTCACGCCGCCGGCCGCCGAGCAGTCCCCGGCGATAACGGTCGTCTCCCGGGAAGACGGGTCCGGCACGCGCGGCGCCTTCATTGAACTTTTTGGGATAGAGCAGCGGGAAGCGGACGGTTCCCGCAAAGACCTGACCACTAAGGAAGCGGTCATCGCCAATCAGACGGAAGTCATGCTGGTCAGCGTGGCCGGAGACGTCAGCAGCATCGGTTACGTATCCCTCGGTTCCATGAACGACACGGTCAAAGCGGTCAATGTCGACGGCGCGGCGGCGACGACCGACAATGTGAAAACCGGCGTCTATACCATAGCGCGGCCGTTTATCATCGCCACCAAAGGCGCGCCGGCGGGGGTCGCGGCTGATTTCACGGATTATATTTTATCCGCGGCCGGGCAGGAAGTGGTGGCGGCCAATCATTACATCGCGGTCGAAAGCAGCGATTCCTATCGGAGCGCCCAACCGGCCGGCCGGATCGTCGTCGCCGGGTCGTCCTCCGTCACCCCGGTGATGGAAAAACTCACGGAAGCCTATAAAATAGTCAATCCGAACGCGACGGTCGAGATCCAGATGAGCGATTCTTCCGCCGGTTTGACGGCGGCGATCGACGGGACCTGCGATATCGCCATGTCCAGCCGCGACCTGAAAGACACGGAGACAGCCGAACTCACGCCGGTGAAAATCGCCATTGACGGCATCGCGGTCATCGTGAACAAAAACAACGCCCTCGGCAATTTGAGCAAAGAGCAGGTCAAAGCGATATTCACCGGCGACGCCCTCCGGTGGAATGAAATATAGCGCAATGACCGGGGAATCCATTATGCGCGCCGTCTTTTTTCTGACGGCGCTCGTTTCCGTTCTGGCGGTTTTGCTCATCAGCCTTTTTCTCCTGGTCAACGGCCTGCCGGCCTTGGCCAAGATCGGTCTGTTTGAATTCCTCCTCGGGCGGGAATGGTCGCCGTCGGACGTGCCGCCGCTTTTTGGCATACTGCCCATGATCGCCGGCAGTTTTTACGTCACGGCCACCGCTCTGGCCGTCGGAGCGCCGATCGGGCTCTTGGCGGCGGTTTTTCTGGCGCGCGTCTGCCCGCCCGCCTTGTACCGGCTGTTAAAACCGGGAGTGAACCTGCTGGCCGGCATCCCCTCCGTCGTCTATGGCTATTTTGGCATGGCCGTCCTCGTGCCGCATTTGCGCGGCAGCATCCTCTCCGCCGGCATTTTGCTGGGCGTCATGATACTGCCCACCATGACCACTCTGGCCGAAAGCGCGCTGCGCAGCGTGCCGGAATCATATTATGAAGGATCGCTGGCCCTCGGGGCCGGGCATTACCGCTCGGTGTTCCGCGTGCTGATCCCCGCCGCGCGCTCCGGTATGCTGGCGGCGGTGGTGCTGGGCGTGGGCCGGGCGGTCGGGGAAACGATGGCGGTCATCATGGTGGCCGGCAATCAGCCCCGGCTGCCGCACTCGATTTTTCAAGGCGTTCGCACCATGACGGCCAATATAGTGATAGAGATGGGCTATGCCGCCGAACTGCACCGCGAGGCCCTCATCGCTACCGGGGTGGTGCTCTTTGTTTTCATTCTGCTGATAAATCTGTGTTTTTCCGCCCTGAACAGGGGGAACACGTGAGGATCATGAAGAAAAAAGGCCTGAGAAACAAATACCCGGGGAAATACGGCGAAATATTCCTGGGGGCGATCACCTGGGCGGCGGCGCTGCTCATGACCGCCGTTTTGCTCTATATTATCGGGTTTATCGTCTACCGCGGCGTGCCCTATATGAAGCCCTCGCTTTTTTCCCCGACGTATAACAGCACTAACGTCTCGCTCCTGCCGGCTCTGGTCAGCACGGTGTACATGACGGCGTTCGCCCTCGCCCTCGCCCTGCCCCTGGGTCTCGGCGCCGCTATTTATCTGGCGGAATACGCGCGGCGCGGCCATAAGATCGTGCGCCTGATCCGCCTGGCCACCGAAACGCTGGCCGGAATCCCGTCCATCATCCACGGCCTGTTCGGGATGCTGTTCTTCGTCACCTATCTCGGCTGGGGGTTTTCGCTGCTGGCCGGGGTTTGCACGCTGGCGATCATGATCTTGCCGCTTATCATGCGCGCGAGCGAGGAGGCGCTCCTGGCGGCGCCGGATTCTTACCGGGAAGGCGCTTTTGCCCTTGGGGCCGGCAAATTGCGCACCGTGTTCCGCATCGTGCTGCCGGCCGCCGCGCCCGGCATACTGGCCGGGGTGATCTTGTCCGTCGGCCGCATCGTCGGGGAAACCGCCGCGCTCATCTATACGGCGGGCACCGTGGCCCAGATGCCTTTCGCGGAGGGCGGGCCGCCGCTGATCGACGTTTTTGCCTCCGTGCGGACCCTGTCCGTCCATATGTACGCGCTGACACGCGAAGGTTTGCACACGGGCGAAGGTTTTGCCACGGCGCTGACGCTGCTGGCCGTGGTGATGGGGATCAACGCCGCCGCGGCTTGGATGGCCGGACGGGTGGGGAAAAACAGGTCATGAATGTATTTGACATAGAGGAACTGAATCTCTGGTACGGAAAATTCCAGGCGCTGAAAGACGTCGATCTGGCGGCGGCGGACGCGGAAATCACCGCCCTCATCGGCCCCTCCGGCTGCGGCAAATCGACTTTGCTCAAAACTTTGAACCGCATGAACGACCTGACGCCGGACTGCCGGATCACCGGCAGCGTGCGCCTGCGCGGCCAGGATGTTTACGCGGAGCTGCCCGTCAACGAGCTGCGGCGGCGGGTGGGGATGGTTTTTCAAAAACCGAATCCTTTTCCGATGAGCGTCTACGACAATATCGCTTTCGGTCCCCGCACGCACGGGGTCAAGTCGCGTCTGGCCCTGGATGAGACGGTGGAAAAATCGCTCCGGAGCGCGGCCATCTGGGACGAGGTCAAAGACCGGCTGCGCAAATCGGCGCTGGGGCTTTCCGGCGGGCAGCAGCAGCGGCTGTGCATCGCGCGGGCCTTGGCCGTCACCCCGGAAGTCCTTCTTTTGGATGAGCCGACCAGCGCGCTGGATCCGATTTCCACCGGTAAAATAGAGGAATTGCTGTTGACTTTGAAGAAAAACTATTGCATCATCATTGTGACGCATAATATGCAGCAGGCGACGCGCATCAGCGACAAAACGGCCTTTTTTCTCCTAGGCGAAATGGTAGAATATGACAATACGGAAAAAATATTTTCCCTGCCGCGGGATAAGCGCACGGAGGATTATGTGACGGGGAGGTTCGGGTGATGCGGCGTTTTGAGGCGGAACTGACGGAACTGAACAGCAGTCTGATCGAAATGGGGGCAATGATCGAGGCGGCGATCGCCGGGGCTGTGCGGGCGCTGGCGGAGCAGGAGCGTTCTGTCGCCGAGGCGGTGATCAGCGGGGATAATCAGATCGACGACAAGGAAAAAGAGATCGAGACCCTGTGCCTGCGCCTTTTGCTGGCCCGGCAGCCGGTGGCCCGCGATTTTCGCCAGATCTCCACCGCGCTGAAAATGGTCACGGATATGGAGCGCATCGGCGATCAGGCGGCCGATATCTCGGAGATCTGCCTGGGGCTGATCGGGCAGTCCTATATCAAAAAAATAGAACGCATCCCGCGGATGGCGAGCGCCACGACGCTCATGGTGACGCGGAGCATCGACGCCTATGTGCGCAAGGATCCGGAGCTGGCGCAGAGCGTCATCGAGAGCGACGATATTGTGGACGGCCTGTTTTTTGAGATCCGGGCGGAACTCATCCAGCTCGTGCACGCGGACGCCGCGAACGGGGAGCAGGCTTTTGACCTGATGCAGATCGCCAAGTATTTTGAGCGCATCGGCGACCACGCCTGCAATATCGCGGAATGGGTCATATTTTTTCTCACGGGCCGCCATAAGAATAAGCAGCTGTTATAAGGGTACAAGGGCACACGCCTCTAACATAAGGGGTTAATGATGATGCAGCCGATCTATATCGTGGAAGACGACGACAATCTGCGCGAGCTTTTGTGCTACGCGCTGGAAAACGCCGGGTTCGCGGCTGAAGGGTTTCCGCGGGCGGAAGAATTTTACCTGCGGCTGAAAAAAGGGGCGCCGCGCCTCGTTCTGCTCGACATCATGCTGCCGGGCGAGGACGGACTCAGTATATTGGCCGCGCTGCGGCGGCTAGAGGCGACAAAAGACCTGCCGGTCATCCTCCTGACCGCCAAAGGGGCGGAATATGACCGCATCAAGGGTCTGGATCTCGGCGCGGACGATTATGTGACCAAACCGTTTTCCGTCATGGAACTCGTGGCGCGCGTCCGGGCCGTGCTGCGCCGGGCGCCGGCGGGGGCGGAGCGCGGCGATATTGTGACCGGCGGCGCTCTGACGCTTTCCGCCGAACGCCATACCGTCTTGGCGGACGGCGAGGCGGTGGCGCTGACGAACAAGGAGTTTGCCCTCTTGGAGTGCCTGCTGCGCAACGCCGGGCTGGTGCTGACGCGCGATATGCTGATGGAGCGGGTTTGGGGGTTTGATTTTGAAGGCGAGAGCCGGACGGTCGACATGCATATCCGTTCTCTCAGGCAAAAACTGGGAAAAGCGGGCGAAGCCATAAAAACCGTGCGCGGGATGGGCTATAAGCTGGAGGGAGACGGGTGAAAAGGAAAATATTCCGCAGTTTGCTGCTGCTGTCGGTCGCGTCGGTGCTGGCGACCGCGCTTTTGCTCTGCCAAGTCTATTATCTGGCCATCGGCGGCGCGGCGCGGGCGGAGCTGCGGGAGCAGGCGGCGGAGCTGCGGGATTTAGGCAGGGCTTCTTTGCTGAGCGCGCGGCTCGCTGACACGCGGCTGACTTTGATCGGAGCGGACGGGACGGTCATATACGACAACGTGGCGGCGGCGTCCATGCTCGCCAACCACGGCGACCGGCCGGAGGTGGCGGCGGCGCTGGCGGCGGGGTCCGGTGAAAGCAGGCGTTTTTCCTTCACGCAGGGCGAGGAAACATATTATTACGCCGTCCGGCTGCCCGACGGCGCCGTTATGCGGCTGTCCAAGACCTCCGGCCGTCTGGCCGCGGTTTTTATGGGAACTCTGCCGGCGGCGGCCGCCGCGGCCCTCGGCGTGGTCGCGCTCAGTTACCTGTGGGCCGGACGCCTGACGCGCCGCGTGATCGCCCCGCTGGACAGCGCGGCCTCCGACGGCGGGGCGGAAGCGGTCTACGACGAGATAGCGCCTTTTGTGCGCACCATCACGCGGCAGCGGGAGCATATCGCGGAGCAGCTCGCCGAACTTCGGGCGCGGACAGAGACGATGGACGCGATAATGGGCAATATCGAGGAAGGCCTGATTTTATTGAATAAAACGGGCGGGATCGTTTTGGCCAGCCGGAGCGCGCTGACGCTTTTCGGGGCGGCCGGCGACATGCGCGAGCGGGATTTTCTGGAACTGGCGCGGGATCTGCCTTTGCTGACTTTGGCCCGGGCGGCTCTGGCCGGCGAGGGCGGCGAGACCGAGCTTCGGCGGGGAGAGACGGTCTGGCGGGTCTATTGCCGGCCGGTGGCGGGCGGCGGCGCCATGCTGCTTTTGCTGGATATTACGGCGCAGGCGGGCACGGAAAAACTCCGCCGGGAATTTACGGCCAACGTGTCGCATGAACTCCGCACCCCGCTGACAAATATCTCCGGATACGCGGAAATGCTGGCGAGCGGGGTGGTGGACGGCGAGGACACGGCGGTTTTTGCCGCCCGGATCCACGCGGAGGCGGCGCGCCTAATCACTTTGACCGAGGACATCCTTCTTCTTTCTTCTTTGGATGAAAACGGAAAAACCGGGCTGCCGACGGAGGAGGCGGATATGGGCCGGATCGCGGCCGAGGTGGCGGAAGCGCTGGCGCCCGGCGCGGCGGCGGCGGGGGTGACGCTCAGGACCGAAGGCGGCGGCGCGGTGAGCGGCAAGCGCTCTTTGCTCTATGAAATGGTCTATAATCTCGTGGATAACGGGATAAAATATAACCGCCCGGGCGGGGAAGTGGCGGTCAGCGTAAAAACCGAAGCCGGCCAGGTGGAAATCGAGGTGCGGGACACGGGCGCCGGCATCCCCCTCGACCGGCAGGAGCGGATATTTGAGCGGTTTTACCGGGGGGAGCCTTCCCGGTCCCCGAAAACGGGCGGCGCCGGACTCGGCCTCTCCATCGTCAAACACGTGGCCGCCGCGCATGGCGGCAGCGTCAGCGTGCAAAGCGTCCCGGGCAGCGGGACCGCCGTCACCGTTATTTTGCCGGCCGCGGCCGCGGAGGTGCAAAATGACGCAGGGGTGCAAAATTTTGAACTCCCGCAGGTGTAATAATATGTGGTTTGTACTATTTATGTCATTATTCAAAGATCCCCATATACATGGTTATACAATAAATGACGACACAATGACCTTAAATGTATATTTTATGGGAAAAAAATGCGGTTATGTAGATATCACCAGCGAAAAAATAAATTCCATAATCTCATGCGGTGTAAAGAGTTTCAAATGTTTCATGAAAATCGAGAATGTGGAATTCGCATACATTGATGGGAATTTTGTTATGACGGATACAAGAACAAAGGCAAGAGTGCTTAAAATAAAATGTCAATTGGAAGTTTATGGAAAAATCATTGCCAAAATAAAGCAGCCCGAATAAAGATGAAAGAGAAGGTATTTTATGGCGGTTGAATTGAAAATATTCAGTATCTACAAAGTTCCGGCTGCGGACAAATATTATTTGCTGCGAACTGAAAGGCCTGGGTTTTCCAATGCTTCCCAAGATGAGGAGGCTTTGGCAGTCGGCGATGAACAGAGCCGGCGAAACCACCTATTGGAGCAGATAGGGAAAACTCACAACCTGAAAGCTCCGGCCGACTTTGAATTTATCGGCGAACTGCAAGGCTGTCCAATAGGAGATAAACTGTATGCCGGCAGCGGAAATCAAGAATTGAATATTTATTATATGGAAACAGAGTTTGGGCCACCGTGGATCATTATTGGAAACACAAACTCTGAACCGGAATTTTCGGCTGAATTAAATAATGACGAGGATTTGTTGAGACTTAAACCCATAGGACGTGTAAAGCAAATAAAAGCAACATTTATAACAGAAAACGGCTTTGATCTTTTCTGAAGGAGAGTCTCTCAATTTCATTCTTCGTAAGGGACGTCCTCGTCCTCGACGACCCGTGTATTATTCGATCCCGATTATCATTTCTCCACCATGTTTTTCCATTTCATTTATTGCCTGCGACACATATGCCATCCCTTCATTTTGTTCGTTCAGCGTATCCATGTTTATATCCCCGAAATGATTCTTTAGCTTTTCGTTTAATTTTTTATATTCGCTGCCGGATAAATATCCAACTTTATAATCGTTTGTAAAACTCTTAAAACGTTTCCCGTCTTTTATCGACCGGCCGTTTATTATTATTTCCCATAAACGAATCATATCTACGTCGTTTGTCTTTAAAATCAGTTTTGTGCTTTCATTGTATCGCCATTTATTCATAAATGGTTTCAGAAGCTCAATTTCTTTGTTTCCCGCCGAATCACAATACGCGCCGATGAATTCCGCCGTGATTTCGTTCAATAACTCATCGCTCAATTCCTCGAAGCCGTCTTTTAAATCTATACTTTTCGTTAAATGTTTATATAAAACATATTCATCCATGCTTACATTCATAAAATAACACTGTTGAATCCAATGACTTTATTTATACTCTCTTGTACTTTTATTAATTCTTCAATCGTTATCTTTCCTAATTGTTTTACTAGACGCTTTTCAGATACAGACCTAATTTGAAAACAATCAATAGAGGAAGTTTTTATAAGTCCGTTATCGATGGCAGGTTCAATTTTTACCATCCATGGTGCAACGCGATAGTGATCTTTCCAATCAGTAATTGGTACTATGATTTTTAAAGGCAATTGGCCTAACGCATCATCATTAACAATTAAAGCAGGGCGAGTTTTTCGCATTTCTGCACCAATTGTTGGACTTAAATTTATTAACCAAATTTCACTTTGTTTCATAAAATCCTTCGCAATCAAGATTTGTAAAATAAGTCAAATCTTGATCATTTTTGTAATCGTTATATAAAGCATTGGCGGCTTCCCTCAAAATTGTTTTCTGCTCTTCTTTACGAATAGAATGAATGATTTTCTCCACTATTAACATTCTTTGTGTTACAGGCAACAGATCAATCTTTTGGAGTATTTCCACGGATTCCATTTTATCCCCTCCACAATTCCTATATAATGTATACAAAAACATACACACCATATTATAATATGTTTGATATTTATAGTCAATATATTTTTATAAAATGGGGTGTAGATACAAAAATAATGTATTTACAATTCAATAGGGATCGTGTATGCTGGTGCTATACTCAGCAGGAAGGAGACGCGATCCGATGCCCGAATCAAGTGACAAAACTGCAGATA
>JAISCT010000026.1 GCA_031265355.1 Oscillospiraceae bacterium
TATGACCGTCTTATCATGAAGACCGACGCGGTCACATACTACGCCACGTTCGACAATTACAAAGTCGGCACGCTTCAGGGCACGTATATCCGCGACGCCCTGGGGCTTGACACGGAAACAGGCCCGTTCAACGTCGAGCTCTTCACGGGTTCTCCCGACGACAACAACATACATTTCTTCTTTGGCGGGGCAATGGACGTGCTGAGGCCGTATATAGAGAGCGGCAAACTCGTCGTCAAGTCCGGCCAGACGGAAGAAGCCCAGTGCGCCACGCTGAACTGGAGCACCGAGGAAGCCCAGGAGCGCATGGAGAACCTTCTCTCCCAGTACAATTACAAACCGGGCGGCACCCCGCTGGCGGCGGTCTATTCCTCCAACGACTCGGTGGGTCAGGGCATTTCCAACGCGCTGAAAGGGGCGGGCTACACCGCTGACAATTTCCCAGTTGTCTCCGGCCAGGACTGTGACAAGGCTTCGGTCATCAACATGCGTAGCGGGCTTCAGTCCATGTCGGTGTTTAAAGACACGCGCACGCTCGCGGCCGCCGTCGTGAAGATGGTGCAGGAGATTCAAAGAGGCGTAACGGTCACGATCAACGACACGTCCACGTATGACAACGGCACGGGCATTATCCCGTCGTTCCTCTGCGACCCTGTCGCCTACACGGTCAGTGACATCGGCAAGCTTGTCGAGAGCGGCTATTACCAGTGGGAAGATGTCGGCGGCCCGCTCGGGACGTTCCCGCTGGACGACAAAATCAGCCAATAAAGGTTTAATTACGCAGATTTAGCCGTGCAAACGCTCTTCCAGGAAAAAGGTTGTCCTGGGCTGGTTTATACGTCTCACCGGGTCTAATTTCACGCCCCTCGGGGCGATACAAAGATGCGAGTGAAGCGAGCCGGGGAAAACACCCCGCCGCGCGCTGCGGCGGGGTGTTTTCTTAAGAGGTTGCGTAAGGCATTGATGCGGCCGGGAGGTTCATATGCAGGAAATCCTGGAAATGAAAGACATTGTGAAAACCTTCCCAGGCGTGCGCGCCTTGGACAATGTGAACCTGACAGTCAGGGAAGGTGAGATTCACGCGCTTGTCGGCGAAAATGGCGCGGGCAAGTCGACGCTTATGAACGTCATCAGTGGGGTCTATCCGCACGGTACATATGAGGGCGACATCATCTTCAAAGGCGAGGCCTGCCAGTTCGGCGGCATCAAAGACAGCGAGCGTATGGGAATCGTCATCATCCATCAGGAACTGGCGCTTGTGCCCTATCTTACCATTGGCGAAAACATGTTCCTTGGCAATGAAAACGGCTCGGCTTTCAGTATTGACTGGGATCAAACGTTCCACAAAGCCGATGAATTGCTGAAGATTGTCGGGCTCCATGAATCTTCCCAGACGCTCATCAGCGATATCAGCGTTGGCAAACAGCAGCTTGTGGAAATTGCCAAAGCCCTCGCAAAAAAAGTGAGGCTGCTGATACTCGACGAACCAACAGCCTCTCTGAACGAATCGGATTCGCAGAAACTGCTTGAGCTGATAAAAGAGTTGAAAAGCAAGGGTGTAACGTCGATTATCATATCCCACAAGCTCAGTGAAATTTCGGGCATTGCCGACAAGATTACAATCATCCGCGACGGCGCGACGATTGAGACGCTTGTCAAAGGCGTTGATGAGATCAGTGAGGCGCGTATCGTCAAAAGCATGGTCGGGCGCGAAATAACCGACCGTTTCCCGAAACGCCGCCGAAACATAGGCGATATCCGGTTTGAGATAAAAGACTGGACCGTCTGTCACCCGCAATATACCGAGCGCAAGGTGTGCGACGACGTCAGCATGAATGTACGCGAGGGCGAAGTCGTGGGGATAAGCGGGCTTATGGGCGCCGGACGCACAGAGTTGGCGATGAGTGTGTTTGGGCACAGTTATGGTGTGGATATAAAAGGGAAACTCCTCATCAATGGCAAAGAAACGCGCCTGACCAGTGCGAAAGCCGCGATAGACGCCAAACTGGCGTATGTGACCGAGGATAGAAAAGGGAACGGACTTATCCTCGATGCGTCATTGCGCGAAAACATCACGCTTGCCAAGATGGGGAAAGTCAGCCGCCGGCAGGTGATCGACCCTGACTTGGAAGCGGCGGCGGCCAATGAATACAAAGATAAGCTGCGCGTCAAATGCGCAGGCATAGAACAGTTCATCGGCAACCTTTCGGGCGGCAATCAGCAAAAGGCGCTGGTGGGCAAATGGATGTTCGCGGAGCCTGAGATACTGATCCTCGACGAACCGACGCGCGGAATCGACGTCGGCGCAAAATACGAGATTTACTGTATCATAAACGATCTGGTGGCCGAAGGCAAGTCGGTGCTGTTCATATCGTCGGAGATGCCGGAAATCCTGGGGATGTGCGACCGTATATACGTCATGAACGAAGGGCGCGTCGTCGGCGAATTTGACAGAAGTGAAGCTACGCAGGAAACGATCATGTCCCGTATACTCCAATCAATAAAGGAGTTAGATTAAATGTCTGATTTCGGAAGGGCTAAAACCGCGTCAAAATTAGCCGGTATCGCTAAAAAGAACACGATGTTTTTGGCGTTGATACTTGTTATCGTGCTGTTTGAGATGCTGCTGCGCGCGACGGGGAACGGCACATTATTCATTCCGTCCAATATTTCAAACCTGATCAGCCAGAACGCGTATGTCGTCATACTGGCGACCGGTATGCTCCTGTGCATATTGTCGGGCGGCAACATCGACCTGTCCGTAGGCGCGGTCGTCGTGTTTGTGGGGGCGATAGCAGGGCAGATGATTGTCACCCTCGGGATGAATCTCTATGTCTCGGCCTTTTTGTGCCTGCTCGTTGGCCTTGCCGTGGGGGCCTGGCATGGATTTTGGATCGCGTACGTCCGTATACCGGCGTTTATCGTGACGCTGGCGGGGATGATGCTATGGCGCGGAGCGGCATGGATCATCCTTGACGGATTGACAATATCCCCGTTCCCTGAGAATTATCTGGCTATTTTCAGCGGCTTTCTGCCTGTGACGGACAACAAGGAGCTTGTAAGCACGATTACAATGGCCGTGGCGGCGGCTGTATGCGTCATTTTTGTCGCCATGCAACTGGTGGGCAGATATACCAGGAAAAAGAAAAACTATGCCGTTGAGGATACGGCGACGCTGATTGGCAAATGTGTGCTTGTTTGCGCGGTTGTTCTCGGCGTTTTCTATTTCTTGGGTCAGTACAAGGGTGTTCCAGTGGTGCTGATTATGCTCACAGTTATCGTGGGCGCGTACAGATACTATACGGCGCGTACAGTGCCGGGGCGGCATCTTTACGCGCTCGGCGGCAACGAAAAGGCCGCGAAACTCTCTGGCGTTAACACAAATAAGATACTATTTATATCCTATGCGAACATGGGGTTTTTATCTGCGTTCACGGCGCTGGTATGTGTGGGACGCTTCTCGTCCGCCTTTCCCGCACTGGGAAACCAGTATGAAATGGACGCGATCGCGTCATGCTACATCGGCGGGGCATCGGCATACGGCGGGACAGGTACCGTCTTTGGGACGCTCATCGGGGCCATCTTCATGGGCGTGCTGAACAACGGCATGTCGCTCATGCATGTGGATCAAAATTGGCAGATGCCGATAAAAGGCACGGTTCTGCTGATTGCTGTGGCGTTTGACGTGATCTCGAAGAAGCGCGGACGCACATCATAACACACGTGAAAGGAGAAAGATGGTGGAGATTTTTCAAACGATTCCCCAGATACCTTATGAGGGACCATCCGGCGCCAACCCGCTGTCATTTAAATTTTATGATCCGGAGGAACGTATCCAGGGCAAAACCATGCGCGAGCACCTGAAATTTGCCATGTCGTATTGGCATACGCTTTGCGGCAACGGCACTGACATGTTTGGCGTGGGTACGGCTGACAAAGCATTCGGCGGCGAATCGCCCATGGATATTTATAAACAAAAAGCGTATGCGGGGTTCGAGTTGATGGACAAGCTCGGCATTGACTACTTCTGTTTTCACGATCGCGACATCGCCCCCGAAGGCGCTTCGCTCAGTGAGACAAATTCGCGCATTGACGAGATAACGGACCTCATAGAGTCCCTGATGAAAGAACACGGGAAGAAACTGCTCTGGGGCACCGCGAATCTGTTTGGGCATCCGCGGTACATGCATGGCGCGGGCACGGCGCCCAACGCGGACGTTTTCGCGTTCGCCGCCGCTCAGATCAAAAAGGCGATCGAGATCACCGTGCGGCTTGGCGGTACAGGGTATGTCTTCTGGGGCGGGCGCGAAGGGTACGAAACACTTCTGAATACCGACGTCGCTTTCGAGCTTGAGAATATGGCGAATTTAATGCGTATGGCCGTCTCTTACGCCCGGTCTTTGGGCTTTGCGGGCGATTTCTACATTGAACCAAAACCGAAAGAGCCAACAAAGCATCAGTACGACTTCGATGCGGCGACCGCGGCCAATTTCCTGCGCGCTTACGGCCTTCACAAAGACTTCAAGTTGAACATAGAAGCCAATCACGCGACGCTGGCCGGGCACACGTTCCAGCATGAGCTGCGCATCGCGCGCGTAAACGATATGTTTGGCTCTATAGACGCCAACCAGGGGGATACGCTTTTGGGCTGGGATACCGACCAATTCCCAACCAACGTTTACGACACGACGCTGTGTATGCTGGAAGTGCTGCAGGAGGGCGGTTTTACAAACGGCGGTCTCAATTTTGACGCCAAGGCGCGCCGCGGGTCGTTTACACACGAAGACATTTTCCTGTCTTACATAGCCGGCATGGACGCTTTTGCGGTGGGCCTTCGGGCGGCTGATAAGATCATGGCGGACGGCAGGCTTGACGCGTTCGTCCGCGACAGGTACGCGAGCTACCGGTCAGGCGTAGGCGCCGACATCGTATCGGGCAAGGCGACGCTCGCCCAGCTTGAGGAATACGCACTTTCTCTTGGAGAAGTGACAACCAATACAAGCGGACGGCAAGAGTATTTAGAAAGTATATTAAACAGCGTCATGCTTGGGCAATAGGCTATCGGACAAAAGGAGATCGAGGAGATATTCAAAAGAGGTAAGAAGGTCGAGGTGATCGAGGAAGCGGTGTGAGGATCGTGTGCTATTCCCGCCAAACGCAGAGGCTAAGAGGTTGAGAGTGAAAGAAAGGATTGGTTGATAGTTATGAAAAAAGCCAAAGTCAACGGGCTCATAAGCATGTTTTTAGCGCTGGCCATGCTGTGTTCGCTCACAGTTATCTACGCACCCATGGTTTTTGCGGAAGTGACGCCGGGCACGGGGGTTATTGTCGATGCCACCAACGTCACCATGGACGATGGGACCAGGATTGCGGAGACAGTAACGCTGAGATGTGTGCGGACCGGCAATGCGAACATCGCGCCCCCCGCAGCCGGTGCGGAGTGGAACTTTGATTATGGTGGAAACTCCGCAATCGCCGTCGAAAATAATGAGCCGGGCACAACATATGCCAATGGCAACGGCGGTTGGATCAAATGGTCCAACGTTGATCTGAAAGGCGGGGTCGCAAGCTATAAACTGTGTATAGCGTCAAACGGCACGAGCAGGACGTTTGATGTGCGTATATCAAAGCCTGGCGAAGGCCTTGCCGCTGCTGTTTCTTTGGGAAGGCTTACCGCGACCGGACTCGCAACCAACTGGACTGCGCGCTGGGTCAGATACCCGTCGGCCAGCATCGCCGGTCAAAATCCTCCATTTATCCATGCCAATACCAACAATTATAACGCCCCCGCCGAAGACCCGTCTTGGGCGACCATAGCAGACTCGCAGCTCGACGGGATATGCGACGTATACTATATTTTCCCGAACGCAGACAGCCAATTTCTTCGCTTGTCGCTGACGCTTAAAGGGGAGCCTTCCGCTCCGGACGGGCCCTATCAAGGGAACGTGGTGTTTAATGCCGCTCCGGTGGCTTCGGCAGCGGCGACTCTGCAAAACCTCGCCACCGGCGCGACGCTCACACCGACTGCCGACGGCATGTCATTTGACAATGTGGCGCCCGGAACGTACGGATATACTGTGAATGCGGCGGGTTACAATGCGAAGATTGGCACGGTGGATGTCACGGGCGCACACACGGCCGCCGCGCCGCTGATCAAAAATCTCCTGATGTGGCCTAAACCGGCTTCTCCTCAGGACACACTGAATCTCCTCGGCAGTGCTTGGAATGACATCAATACTACCAATACCAACGGTACGCCGAGCTGGTCAAATGGCAGCTATATTGAGTTCATCAGCACGGGCACCTGGTTCAAATGGAGCAACGTTGACCTGAAGGGCGGCATAACGTCTTGGGAGTCGAATCTCGCGAGCGGAAACGTTGGAAATTATAGCCTTGACCTGTACGTCGCGCCGACCGGCAGCACGCCGACCGGCATCTCGCCGAACAAAGCGATCCCCGATGCTGCGCAAAGCCTTGGGGTTCAAAGTATTGCCGCAGTCGCCGGCTCGACCGGATGGGGGGCCCCAGGCATAACCGCCAGGTATCCCGCAGAGGGGGACATCGCCGACCCGATACAGACAGGGCTCAGCGACGTCTATGTCAGGTGTGGCGGCGGCGACTTCAACCTCAGCCGTGTGGTCCTGAATTTGAAATCCGCCACATCTGCCCCGGCGCAAGCGTACGACATCGCCATCGCCGCAAGGCCCTATGACACGGCGGTCAGCGTGACAAGTATGGATGGCGGCACCACATATCAGCCCCAGGCGGACGGAAAAACGTACAACCTTGAGATGGGGTTCTACAAGTACAGCGCGACGGCGGACGGCCACATAGCCAGGGTGAATCAGGTGTTTATGGTAGATAAATCGAAGAAGATTTATGTGGTTCTCCCCCCTTCGGGCGGCGTGAATAACCGCTTTGAAGCGGAAGACATCACATCTGCCAACCGCCCCGGTTCAACCATCCAAAATAGCGCCCAATATTCCGGAGAGCAGGCGATCGCTCTCGGCGCTGCGGCCGACAACTGGGCCACATTTAGTGACATAGCAAGTGAATACTCCGGAATTGCCGAGGTCAAAATACGCTACGCTGGCGTTACATCGGGTTATATCAATGTAAAAGCCAACAACGAGACGCCCAAAACGGTCGCTTTGGATGCCAGCGGCACGATTGTCGTCTATATGGATGTGACGGATGGGAACAATTCAATCCGCATCAGCGCCGTGCCGGCCGGTTTTGTTTTGGACTGCGTCGACGTCTGGTCTCTCACAACGGCAGGCTCGGTAGATCCAAGCGAGATGGATGAACCCTATGTCTGGACGAAAAATCCGGTGATAAAGAGCATATACACAGCGGACCCGGAAGCGCACGTGTGGCCGACCAACACAGGCAAACTCATGCTTTATCCGTCGCACGACCGCTATCCGCAGGCCGGGTGCGACCGCATGGACATGTACCATGTGTTTTCAACCTATGACCTGACCAACTTCGAAGATGAAGGCGAGATTCTGCGCCGCGCCGATCTTGGCAGCTGGGCGTCTAAGGGCACCGGGGTAAATGCGTCCACGTTCATGTGGGCTCCGGACGCCGCCTATTATGACGGGTATTATTATTTCTACAACCCAGTCACCGGTACGTACAACTCCATGTCCACATGGGAGACCAGCGTCGTCAGGAGCATATACCCCGACAGGGACTTCGAGCAGATTCCCGCCAGCGACGTGCAAGCAAACCCCGGCAAGGAGTGGTCGGGCTATATCCGTGATTCCGGCTCCACCGACGGTTATTCCAATATGTACGACGTCTGCGTGCGCGTTTACGACGACAGAATCTATATGTACAACGGCGCCTCGCAGACATTGTGGCAGGGCGAATTGAAATCCGACATGGTGACAGTCGTCGGCGGCAAGCTCACGCTTGTGTCGACGGACAACCGGACGACCGCCAACAATCAGGGAGATCCGGGCGCGTATCAACGGCTGCCCAGCTATCACGAAGGTCCGTCCGCCTTCAGAAGAAATGGAATATATTACCTTATTTATCCGGGCGGCATCGGATCGGTAGGCGGTTTGGGCGGCGACTCATTCCACTATGCCACGGCGACAGGACCGCTGGGCCCATGGACGTACAGAGGCGTATTCTTTAACCCGCACGGCACGACGACGTCCCACGGTTCTGTGGTGGAATTCAAAGGCGAGTATTATTGGGTTTACCACACGGGCAACATGCTTCCAAACTCCTCGGACCAGACCAGGAGCGTCTGCATGGACAAATTGGTGTTCGACGATGCGCTCACGTTTGACGACGGAACCAAGGGCGCGATCGTCAGGTTCACCAGAACCTTCGAGGGTGTTCCGGGGTTGGACGACGTGGCGTACGAGAAGCCGACAGGCGTCAAGTACGGCCCGTCCGAGACGGCGAACGACAACGTGATTTGGGGTTCCGGCATTACAAAGAACAAGGACACGGCGGCGGGCAACGGCGGCTGGATCCTGAACAATGTGGGCGGCGGCGCCAGCGCCGACACCGCGGTCACATTGACATTCAATCTCGAAAAAGCCCAGAGAGCCAGGCTCAGATTCCATTACGCGACGACAAGCGATATGCCGAAGCTGAACCTGACGGTAAACAATGTGGATCACAACACGATCAACTTCCCGAGGACCGGCGGAAAGTCGTTCTTCTCAGACATGGAGTTTACCCCCAGAAAGCTTCAGGCCGGCCTCAATACGATCGTCCTGGGTGGCTCCGGCGCCGCTTCCAGCAGCCAAATCGGCGGCAGCATCAGGCTCAACTACATCGAAGTCATCCCGCTGGATGAAGAGGAGCCCACAGGTCTCGAGGTCAGAAGGTCCGGAAACCATGCCAGCGTGATCAACTACGAGGCAAAAGAGACCGCCGCCATTGACACGAAGCTGATTCTCGCTGTTTATGATGAGAATGGCAGACTGGCGTACGTGGGAACGGACGATGTAACGGCCTCTCCGAAACGCGCAAAGACGACGGTGTTTGATGTGGATCTGAAGGAATTCGAAGGCAGCGAGGTAAAGACGTTCGCTTGGGATCCGGCCACATATGTACCGACCGCCAATTGCGATTTCACGGAAATCACGATGCATGACGAATACGAGTTGGGCCATGCGCCCAACTCGCAGTGAGCAGATAAAACGGTGTAACATACAGTGGTTCAGGTGTCAGAAGCACATCCGGCGAAGGCCGAGGCTTCTGACACCTGAATCATCCCATGGGGCATGATGTGGTTTGAAAGGAAGAGAAACATGAGAGGGAAAATCAAAGCCGTGCTTTTGGCGGTGGTGCTGCTCATAAGCAGTTTTCCTGTGAGTGCGTTTGCAGCCAATCCGTTCCTCCCGCTGTGGGAGCGCGTTCCGGACGGTGAGCCCCGTGTCTTTGTGGAACCGGAGACCGGCAAGGAACGCTTGTATGTTTACGGTTCGCATGATTCCCGCGTCAGCGGCTATTGCGGACCCGATCATGTCGTGTGGTCCGCCCCTGTGGAGGACCCGAATCAGTGGCGCTACGAGGGCGAAGCGTTTCATGTCGATCAGTTAAACGGCATGAATTATGTCGACAGGGACGGCGTCACGAAACAGCTTATCGTAGATGTGGATGCCAATCTCAGAGTGATGTTATATGCCCCTGACGTGGTCTACCACCCGGAAAACAAAAAGTATTACATGTATGTGTTTGTGGACGGCATGTGGCATACCAATCCGGATCCGCCGTCGCCGCTCAATCGGCGGAGGCACCCGATGTTTGTTCTTACGAGCGATCATCCGGCCGGCCCGTTTGGGAATCCCAAGTTTGTCACGCTTGCTTTCGATCCGGCGGTTCTGGTGGATGATGTCAAGAATGAGGACGGCAAATCGCGCGTCTATTTGTATTGGACGCCGGAGGAGACGCGCAATCTGTACGCGTGCGAGTTAGATCCCGACGATATGGCTACGATCCTTCCGGGAACGACACATGCCCCGTTTGGCATGGCGGAGCAGGCGCCCCTGAACACCATGCCGGATTGGAACGCGCCGTTTTATATGTTCGAGGGATCGTCCATACGGAAAGTCAATGACACATACCTTCTGGCGTACTGCCGGGCGGTTCGAACGAGCCAAACCGCGACGACAAACATCAGCGAAATCGGCTGGGCATACAGCGACAACCCCTATGGGGATCCGGCGCTGGGGTCTCCGTGGACATTTGGCGGCGTGGTCGTAGACAACAGAGGCGAACGGATCGCGAACCCGTATGAGACCGGCGAGACGTATACCTTCACGGGAGGAAATGTCCACGGCGGCATGGTGAAAGTCAACGGCCAGTGGTACCAAGTCTACCACCGCGACACCAACATCAGCAGCAAAAGGCAAGCCATGGCGGAACCCTTTGACCTCCGTTTCGAAGACGGGGTGCCGGTGATCGACCAGGTCGAAATGACCTCGCAGGGATTTGAGACAGACGGGCTCAATCCGTTCCAAGAGCAATATGCCGGGTATGCTTGCTATCTGTATCCGGCAAGCGGCAGTACGGCCCCCAATTTCTACAGCCAGCCCAGCGTCTACAATTTTGATCCGGACGCCGAGCGGGCCGATTGGTATCCCGTGCAGAACATCAGGCATCGCTCCTGGGTGGGTTACAAGTATTTCGATTTTGGCGACGGCATTGACGCGGGCAAGCTTACGCTCGTCCTAAGCGTAAAAGAGAGCCGCGCCGGCACCGTCAATGTCTATGCAAGCGACCCGAAACAGAAATTCAGCGATCCGGAACAGCCCAAAACCCTGATCGGCACCATCGCATTGACAGGGTCCAATGGCGAAGAACACACCGTGGAGGGCGTCGTCCAGAATCTGACGGGCAAAAAAGGCATTTACTTGGAGTTCCTGAACGCCACGGGGAATACGACGCAGGAGATCTGTCAGCTGAACAAACTGCAATTTGCCATCGACACATCGCTGGCCGACGTCACGTTCAAGGTAGAACCCGAGGCGGCGGCGGCCGATACGGTGATCGCACTGCAAAGCGCGGATGGCGTTGCCCAAACGCCTGTCGGCGGTTTTTCTTACGCGGTTCCGGCCGGCACGTATTATTTTGTGGCCCGTTCGCCCCTGTATGTAACCCAGCTTGGCGCGGTTGAAGTCGGCGAAGCCGCGGCGGTATCCAAGACCATCACGTTCTCCGAACTGCCGTCAAGCGCGCTGACACTGCGCGGGGTGGGTACAGACCACGCCAACGGCCCGAACTCATCAAACCGCGACATGGAAGTGGAAGGCAGCGGCTATGTCGGCTGGATCAGAAATCCAGCATGGATCAAGTTTGGGAACACGAATCTGCTGGGCGGCATAGAAACAGCCTCGCTGAACTGGGCGCGCAGCGGCAGCGGCGCGGCCACGTTCCATCTTCTTGTCGCGCCGTCCGGATCGACAGGCATCGACCAGGCGACGCAGATAGGCTCGTTTACGACAAGCAACGCCAATACCGGAGGATGGGGCAACGCGAATTTTACAAACTCCGGAGAGGCCGTTTTCAATCCCGTGGCGGCTCACAGCGGCGGCGTACAGGATCTATATGTGCGCTTCCAAGCCGGCGAAATCAATTTCGGCAGACTTGTGCTGACGCTGAAGCCTCAGCCGGCGGGCGTAAAGAATTACGATATCACGTTCAGCGTCCGCCCGTATGACGCCGCCGTCGTTGTTTCAAAGCTCGATGGAACGGCGATAGCCCCGAAAGAAGAGGGCGGCAGGACATTCAGCGTCGAGGAAGGGTTCTACCGATACACCGTTTCCAAAGAGGGCTACGAGACGGAGACGGTCGTACTGCCCGTGACACTTTCCGAGAGGAAAATGGTTGTCTTAAAGCCGGTCGGCGCCTCCTACACCCGTTACGAAGCCGAAAACGGACTGATCACCAACGGCGCCGTCCTTGAAAATGCCGGGTTCTCGCAGGGACAGGGCGCGGGCGGGTTCACCGCATATGCCGCGCTCAGCGGCATCAACGCCACATTTACCAATACAGGCAGCGTGCGGATTGCGGTTGAACGTGAAACGACAGGCATCGCCGAGATTGTTCTGGCCTATAACAGCTCCGTGACCGCAGACAATCAAGACAGCGTGGCGGTGAAAGCCAATGATTCCACGACGGTTCGCGCCTGGCTGAACGCGTCGGGCACAACGTCCCTGTTCGTCGACTTGCGCGGCGGCACAAACTACATATATGTCTCCAGTCCGACGAATCCGCGCGCCTCCAATGGCGGGAACGCGTGGATCGATTACGACTACATTGACGTCCTTGACGCGACGATCCCCGGCTCCGTTGATCCGGCGGAGGCCGACGAGCCCTATAGTCAGCCGAACAATCCGATCATCAAGAGCATTTTCACGGCCGACCCCGAAGCGCACGTGTGGCCGACAAACCCCAACAAACTGTATTTATATCCGTCCCATGACAGATACCCGGCGTCGGGCTGCGACTTCATGGATCAATACCATGTCTACTCGACGGAGAATATGATCGACTGGGTTGACGAGGGCGAAATCCTCCGCTCCAGCGATCTGGCCTGGCAGACACGGCCGGCGCCGAACGCAAACGGCATGGAGAGATCGTTCATGTGGGCGCCGGACTGCGCCTACAACGAAGAAACCGGCTACTACTACTTCTATTTCCCGGCGCCAACCAACACCGCCAACTGGGGCAGCACCTGGCAGACCGGCGTTTACCGCAGCAAATATCCGGACAGGGATTTTGCGCCTATCCCGCCCGAAGAAACCTATACGAAAGAGACATACGGCGTCGATTGGTCCGGATACATCTATGGCGCCGGCGACAACTTTGTCCATGCCGACGGCAGCAGAAACGGCACCGGCATCATCGATCCGGCGGTCCGTATTTTTGACGGCCAGGCGTACCTCTATATTGGTGGCAGCCAGCAGCATTATGAGGCGAAGCTGATGGACGACATGGTCACCATCGTGCCCGGCAGCTGGACGAGGATTGACAACAGCATCACGCCGGCCTACCACGAAGGACCGTCCGTCTTTCAGAAGGATGATTTGTACTATCTCATCTATCCGGGCGGAAGCGATGCCAGCACGGGCTTTGCCGGGGACAAATTCAACTATTGCACAGGCCCGACGCCGATGGGCCCGTGGGAATACAAGGGCGCGTTCTTCAACCCGACCGGGTGCGACACGTCTCACGGTTCCGTGGTGGCGTTCAAAGAAAAATGGTACTGGGTTTACCACACGCAGGATCTTTCCAAGTCCGGCACGCTCCGTTCCGTCTGCATAGACGAGCTGGAGTTTATGCCAGACGGCTCCATTGTTCGCAGAAGCAAGTCGTTTGACGGCCCGGCGCAGAACGGCCCGGACTATACGCGCCCTGAGCCAAACCAGACGGTCAGCATGGGCGACGTGGTTTTGGGCGGCTCCGCCGTGCTTTCCGCCGACGCCTCCGCCGGCTATGACCACAAAGTCATCACCGGATTCAATGTGGCCGGCTCTGCGGTGACCCTCAACAACATAGATGGCGGCGGAAACGGCGGAAACCGTGCCATGCTCGTGTTCCACTACGCCACGCCGGACGATCTGCCGAGGCTGCAGCTCCATATAAACGGCAAAGAGTACAACCACATCAACTTCCCAAAGACAGGCGGGCGTTCGTTCTTCAGCGAGATCACCTGGACGACGCAAAAACTGAACCCCGGTCCGGTGAACACGATACGTCTGACGTCCGCGCAGGACAGCGGCGGCCGCGGCAAATTGAACCTGGCTTACGTGGAAGTCATCCTCTTTAACGACAACGTGCCCCCGCCGGGGATGAGCGGGCTTCTCACCGACATCTCCACCGACGCCGCGTACGGAGCCAGGTATATCTCGGCCGAAGGTGTGGAAGAAGGCAGAACGCTGCTCATAGCCCAATATGCGGCTGACGGCAGATTGATATCCATCGTCAAGGCGCCGCAGGACAGCCCGGACGTTCTGTCTGTCAGCCGTGACGAAGCCGCCGCCTCCGCGAAAGCGTTTGTATGGGACGCTGACTACGTGCCGCAGGAGAAAGCATTGACGCTCAAGTAAACGAAAATCAGTTGTGCAGCAGACTTCCCGCGTGAGAGCTGTTTTTGGGACTTGCGGGAAGTCTGCTGCACCGATAAGGGATGATCATAAAAATGACGGAACTGTACTGTCTTGGAATCGATATAGGCACGTCCGGCACAAAGGCCGTATTGTTCACACAAAGCGGCAAAGCGGTGCGTTCAAAGACGGAAGAATATCCCCTTTATCAGCCACAAAACGGCTGGGCCGAGCAAGATCCGCTGGATTGGTGGGATGCGGTGCAAAAAAGTGTGGCCGGTCTGATCTCTGAAAGCAGGATCGCCCCGGCGGACATCAAAGCGGTTGGGCTGTCGGGGCAGATGCACGGACTCGTCATGCTGGATGCAAACGGAAACCCGCTCAGGCGGGCGATCATCTGGTGTGACCAGAGAACGGCGCGTGAATGTGAAGAGATGACCGCTTTGATAGGCCGGCGGCGCCTGATTGAGATCACCGCCAACCCCGCGCTCACGGGTTTTACGGCGTCAAAGATCTTGTGGGTTCGTAAAAATGAGCCCGAAATCTACGAAAAATGCGCGCATATACTGCTCCCCAAAGACTACATACGGTATAGGCTTACCGGCGAATTCATGACCGATGTGTCCGACGCGTCGGGCATGCAGCTGATGGATGTCCCCAAACGTACCTGGTCGTCGGAGGTTCTCAACAAATTGGAAATAGATGGGAGCTTGCTCCCCCAGATATACGAATCTCCAGATCGGGCCGGCGTCGTCAGCGCGAAAGCCGCCGCAGCAACCGGGCTTTGCGCCGGGACCGTCGTGGCCGGAGGGGCGGGCGACAACGCGGCGGCGGCTGTCGGCATGGGCGTGGTGAAACCCGGTTCCGCCTTTATGACAATCGGCTCATCCGGCGTCATTTACGCGGTCACGGACAAAGTATCCATCGATTTGGACGGCCGGGTCAACACGCTGTGCGCGTCCGTGCCGGGCGGCTGGACGGTGATGAGCTGTACCCAGGCCGCGGGGCTGTCGCTTACATGGTTCCGCGACAATTTTTGTCTCAAAGAAGTGCTTGCGGCCGAGAAGCTGGGTGTGGATGTTTACGACGTTATGGGCGGGCTTGCGGAGGAAGTCGGGATAGGCGCGCGGGGTCTGCTGTTTCTTCCCTATTTGATGGGCGAACGGGCGCCGCACCCCGACGCTCTCTGCAGAGGCGTATTTTTCGGGCTGTCCGCGATACACGGCGCCGCGCACATGATACGCGCCATCATGGAGGGCGTCGCGTATTCCCAATGGGAATGCCTGGACGTTTTTGCCGAGATGGGCGTCGCCGCCGAGGACATGATGATCTGCGGCGGCGGCGGACGCAGCCGCCTGTGGCGGCAGATATTGGCCGATACGCTGGGTTGCACAATGAGTTCCGTGCGGCATGAGGAAGGGCCGGCCCTCGGCGCGGCGATTCTGGGCGCGGTCGCCGCCGGGCTGTACGGTTCCGTCGGGGAAGCCTGCGAGCGGATTGTGATCAGGGAAAAGTTGAGCGACCCGATAGAGGCCAATCGAATGAGATACAAAGGATATTTTGATCTGTATAAAAAGCTGTATGTCAATTTGCGCGGCGATTTTGAGACTTTGAGTTCGTTGCAGGAAAACAGCAAATAAAAAGGAGGAGGCAAACACAGGATGAAAATCATGGGAAAATCGAAGTGGCTGGCGTGGATGCTCGCCGCCGCGCTGGTGCTGGCGCTCGTGCCGACAAGCGGCTTGCAGGCGCGGGCCGCGTCGCCGCGCACAATCGTTTACCATATAAACGGCGGCACGGGAACCGCGCCGGCGGACGCTGCGGTATATGACACAGCCCCCTACCGCGCGACCATACTGGGCCCCGGTGAAGGCGGGGGCAGCGTGACGCCGCCGGCCGGCAAGCGCTTTGCCGGCTGGAGCCCGCTTGAGAGCGGCGTCGCGAACGAGTGGTACGCGCCCGGCAAGCAGGTCGTCGTGAGCGCGAACGGCTTGGATCTTTACGCGATGTGGGAGGAGGAAAAGGTCTCCTACACAGTGAAGTTCCGCACCAAGATAGCGAACGTCCCCGCTCCCCCGGATCAGACGGTGGTCGCCGGCGGCCCCGTCGCGAATCCCGGCGCCCTGAGCTGCGCGGGCTATACCTTCGTGGGCTGGTACAGGGACTCGTCCTTCCGGGCGGCGTGGGACTTTGACGGCGACAGGGTGAATGGCGACCTCACCCTCCACGCCAAATGGGCGCAGGATGGCATAACCCCGTGGACCGTGACCTACCACCTGCTCCCCGGGGTGAAGACCAACGGGGGCCCCGGCGTCCCCCCCTCCCCCACGACGACCGAAAACCCGAACGGCGGCAATGTCCGTGTACAGAATATCGTGCCGGGCACCGCGCTGGAGGGCAAGGTCTTCGCGGGCTGGTCCACATCGCCTGGGCGCGTGCTGGAGCTGAAATACCGGCCCGGCACCGATACGAGCGACTACGTGGCCGTCAAATATGAAGGCGTGGATCTCTATGACGTGTGGGTGGACGAAAACCCCGCCTACTCGAACGCAGTGACCGTGGACTTCGACGACGACCACCAGACGATGGCGGGCCTGGGCAACGCCCTAGCGTTCAACAAGACGTCCGGCTACCTACAAGTTTACAAAAAATTCCAGCAACTGGGCGTCGCGGACGCGGACAACCCCGCCATACGGGCCTTGCATTTCGCCGTTGACGACGAGACGGGCGCGAAGCTGGAGGTTTTCCGCGCCATCATCGGCGACGGCGGCGTCACGGCCCCGGATATCAATCCGGCCACCGGCGAGAAGTACGAATGGGGCAACCGATACTACGACGGGCCGAACGATACTTGCTGGCCCGAGCCCGGTGCAGACAACATCATCTGGAAAAAGGCGGATTGGGCGGCACAGAAGGACAAGTTCGACGCCAACCAAATCTGGTACATCCAGAAAGCCCTGGAGGTGAACCCGGGCCTCAAGGTTTACGGCGCGGTCTGGTCCCCGCCCTACTGGATGAAGACCAATCTGGGCGTCCGCAACGACACCCCGGACAATCCGAACGGCCAGCCCAAGACCACCTACCCGCTGCTGGACGATGCCTACTACGCGGACTTCGCGACGTACCTGTGCGAGTGGGCCTGGGGCATGTACGCCTACTACGGCATCCCCATCTACGCCGTGAGCCCGACCAACGAACCCGAGATCGACCACGGCTACTCCGCGATGGTGATACGCGGCGACGACTACGAGCGCTTCCTGCTCACATACCTGAAACCGACGATCCAGCAGTATATATACGACGGCAAATTCGGCGCGGCGCCCAGCGGCGCCGGCACGGGCGCCGCCGCCGTCGCGCCCGTCATGGGTGTGGCCGCGCCCGAGGCCACCCGCATCGACCGCTCCACAAGCCCCGTGGATCTGGGCACCCCGGACAGACCCGGTTACGGCGGTATGATGGCCAAGGACGAGATCGCGGACATGGTGTCGGTGTTTACCACCCACATGTACGAGAACGACCACTTCCTCTACGAACCGAGGGTGGCGAGCGACGACGACCCGGTGTACCCGGCGTTCATGAACAAATACAGGGACAAGGACATCTGGATGACGGAGATCGGCCAGCAGTTCCCCGCCTACAACGAGCAGGGCGCTGTGGACAACTTCAGCATGGTGAACGGCCTGTTCTGGGCCAGGCGCATCGCCAACGAGTTCGCCAGCAATCCGGGCTTCTCCTCATACATACTGTGGAACGGCACGGGTTCGGCCGGCGTTACCAACGACACCGCGCGCTGGATCAACATGCTGAACGCCGGTTCCGGCCAGGGGACGCTGCCGACGCTGACGGGCCAGCTTCGCATCTATAAGCGCTACTACGCCGTCGCGCAGTTCTCGCGCTTCATACACCCCGGCGATGTGCGCGTCGGCGCCGACAGGACGCCGTTCAAGGGCGCCAACGTTACCGCATACAGGAGCGCCGACGGAAAAGACTTCTCCATCGTCGCGCTGAATGAGGACAGCGTGGATCACACTGTCGCCATCGATCTGAAAAATTATGGCGGCAGCGCGGCCAGGATCATCCCGTACCGGACATCGGACAGGGAGAACATGCGCAGGCTGGATCCCATTGATGCGACAGGCGGCGGGGTGTTCCTGGTGAATCTGCCCGCTCTGTCCATCACGACCTTCGTGAACGACAAGGGCGCCGCCAACCTGCCCGGCATGAACGCGCGCGACGTGTTCACCATTTTGGAGGCCGAGGACAACGACGGCCAGGCCGGGGCTTCGGCCGCGGCGGGCGGGGTCAGCCTCTCCGACGGCGGCTATGTCAAATATGCAAACTTCAACTTCGCGGACGGCACCGGCGTCCCCAGCGCGAACGTACACGTGCTGCGCATGAAGGCCGCCGGCAGAACCGACGCGGCCGGCAAGCTTGAGGTGCGCATCGACGACCAAGCGGGCCGGGTGGTCGGCGTCTTCCTGCTGACGCCTTCGGCGAGCGCGACGGCGTATTACGCGCAGATCGACACGGGCGACTTGGGCGCCTATGGATTCAAAGATTTCTACCTCGTGTACAGCGGGGAGGGCGAGGTCTATCTGGACCAATTCACCTTCGACGCGACGCCCGCCTCGGACGTGTCGAACCTCGTCGTCAACGGCCTCGGCACAACGAACAACAACACGGACGGCTGGACAGGCCGTGATGTGACGCTCGCGTCCGTCAACAACCTCTACTACCGCGGCCGTTCGCTCTCCGTGACCGCGGGTGGCGAGGGCAAGGGACCGGAAGCCAGCTTGCAAACCCTTCCGCAGGCCGGTGCCGCGTGCAAGCTGAACGCCTTCGTCATACCGGCGTTTCCCGCTTACAGCAAGGCCAGCGCGTATGATTCCGGCCTTGTGAACGGCGGAACCGCCAAGGCCATTCTCCGGTTCTATGACGGCGAAACACTCGTATTTTCCCAGGAAATCGCCTCGCGCGCGGGGATCAACAATGTGGATTGGCGGCAGCTCACCGGCATGTTTGTGTACAACCCGCCTTCCGTGGACTTTGACGCGGTGAAGCTCCTCTTCACGCTTTCCGAGGATGTGCCGTGGTATATCGACGAAGTCACGCTGACGGAGGCGGACGTCCCCACCTACACCGTGACCTTCGACACACAGGGCGGCACTGACGTCCCGCCGCTCCCGGGTGTGGAGAGAGGCGCGACGATCGACGCGCCGTCGCCCGTCCCCACGAAGGCGGGCAGCACCTTTGCCGGCTGGTACAAAGAGGCCGCGCTGACGACCCCGTGGAATTTCGCGAGCGACACGGTGACGGCTGACGTCACGCTCTTCGCAAAGTGGACCGTCGCCGGCGGCGGTGGGGGCGGTTCCCCGGTTACCGCGTGGCTGTACGGCCAAGTGGACGGCGGACGGACGCTAAGCGAGACGCCGTTTACGGACGTCGGCGGGCACTGGGCGTATGAGGACATTGAATATGCCTACAAGGCCGGCTGGATGAACGGCACCTCCGCGAGTAAATTCTCGCCGGACATCCGGACCGAGCGCGGTATGATCGTCACGGTGCTGTGGCGGATCGAGGGCTCCCCCGCCCCCGCGGCGGCGGCGTTTGACGATGTGGAGGCGGGCGCCTACTACGCGCAGGCGGTGGCCTGGGCGGTGGAGCACGACGTTGTGAACGGCGTGGGCGGCGGCCTGTTTGCGCCGCTGCGTCAAGTGACGCGTGAGCAGGTGGCCACGATCCTCTACCGGTACGCGCAGTACAAGCAGTACGACGTGAGCGCGCAGGGTGACCTGAGCGCGTTCCCGGACGCCACGTCCGTCTCTGGTTACGA
>JAISCT010000027.1 GCA_031265355.1 Oscillospiraceae bacterium
GTTGATCGACGCGGGCCGGGAGGTGGCCCGCCGGTTGTCGGAGATGTTGTCGGAGGGCGATGCCCTGACCAACCGCGCCGCGCCGGGCGCCAGGCGCTATTTTGTCAGCGACAGCGTGGGGGGCTTTGCGCGCCGGGCGGCGCTGTTTTGTCCCGAGGCGGTGGACGGACGCGTGGAAAAGGTGGAGATGGACATCGCCGCCGGCGCCTTTGTCCCCCCCGCCGGCGCCGTGATCATCCGATGAACTCCGGGGGCGGGCGGACGATCACGGAGCTTCCTCTTATTTCCAAAATTCCGGCAGGCGAATGAGAAAATAGTTGTCAGCCATTCATACTATCCCGTTCGCGGATTTCGACGCGGCGGATTTTGCCGCTGATGGTCTTGGGGAGAACATCCACATATTCGACCACACGGGGGTATTTATAGGGGGCGGTGACCTTTTTCACGTGCTGTTGCAGTTCCTTCGTGAGCGCCGGTGTCCCTGTGAAGCCGTTGGCGAGGACGATCGTGGCCTTGACGGCGAACCCGCGGTCCGGGTCGGGCACGCCGGTTACCGCGCACTCCACGACGGAAGGGTGTTCCATCAGCGCGGACTCCACCTCAAAGGGGCCGATGCGGTAGCCGGAGGACTTGATCACGTCGTCGGTGCGGCCCACGTACCAGAGGAAGCCCATCTCGTCGCGGTAGGCCGTGTCGCCGGTGTGGTACAGGTCGTCGTGCCACGCCAGTTGCGTGGTCTCTTTGTCGTGCAGGTAGTGCAGGAACATCCCCGCCGGCGAACCGCCGCCGGCCTCGTCGGTGCGGATGCAGATCTCCCCGGTGACGCCGGCGCCCGCCTCCCGGCCTTCCTCGTCGCAGATCACCATGCGGTAACCCGGGCAGGGCAGACCCGTCGAGCCGAGGCGAGGCTGCATCCACGGGTACGCCGTCCAACAGCAGATGGTCGTTTCCGTCTGGCCGAAGCCCTCGAAGATCTTCATGCCCGTCTGGCGCAGGAAGTTTGAGTACACCTCCGGGTTCAGTGCTTCGCCGGCGGTGGTACAGTGCTTCAGCGAGGAGAGATCCCACTGTGTGAGATCCTCTTTGATGATGTAACGGTACATGGTGGGCGGCGCGCAGAAGGTGGTGACCTTGTAGCGCGACACCTTGTCCAGGATATCGGGCGCGGAGAATTTGTCGAAGTCGTAGACAAGCACCGCGCTGCCGGCCAGCCATTGCCCGTACAGCTTGCCCCAGAGAGATTTGAGCCAGCCGGTGTCGGAGATCGTGAGATGCAGCCCGCCCGCCTCGGCCCGGTGCCAGAAGCAGCCGGTCAGGATGTGTCCCAGCGGATAGGTGAAGGGTTGCGCCACCATCTTGGGGTAGCCGGTGGTGCCGGAGGAGAAGGCCATCAGCATCATGTCGGTGGCCTTGTTGTGCGGCACGGGCCGGGCGAAGGTCTCGGAGGCCGCCGTCACGCCGGCGTCGAAGTCCAGGAAGCCCGGCGCGGCGGCCCCGCCTGTGACGGCCAGCAGCTCGACGGAGGGGGACTCCGGCAGGGCCTGGGTGATGGACCGGGTGATGTCGCCGTCGCCCGTCGCCACGACCATCCGGATGCCGGCGGCGTTGAAACGGTAAACAAAATCTTTGGGTGTCAGCAGGTGGGTGGCCGGCACGGCCACGGCGCCCAATTTGTGCAACGCCAGCAGTGTGTACCAGAACTGGTGGCCGCGTTTGAGTACCAACATGACCATGTCGCCCCGCCTGACGCCCACCGACTGCAGCCAGTTGGCGGTCTTGTCGGTCAGGCGCTTTATGTCGGCAAAGGTGAAAGCCCGCTCCGCGCCGTCCTTGGAGACCCACAGCATCGCGCGCGCGTCCGGAGTCTCGGCGGCCATCACGTCGAGACAGTCATAGGCGAAGTTGAAATCGTCCGGGTAGGTGAGCCGGTAATGGCGCTGCAGGTCGTCCAGCGTGGCGAAGTCGTCCCGGTGGCGGCCGGTGAATTTCTCATACAACGGCATCTTGGTTCTCCCCTTTCATCACGACGGCCAAAAAGGTCGCGGGTTCTCCGTTCAAGGTCTGCATGGCGTGCGGTACGCCGGAATCGAAATAGACGCTGTCGCCGGCCTCCAGGTCGTAGACGATATCGCCCAAAAAGAAACGCATGCGCCCGGACACCATGTAGTCGAATTCCTGCCCCTCGTGGGCGTGTTGGACGGGGGATTCTTCGCCCTTTGGTTCCGCGGTCACCATGAAGGGCTCGGCGATTTTGTTGCGGAAGGTGAAGGCCAGGTGTTTGTAGCTGTACGCTTGCCGCCTGTCGATGGAGAACCCTCCGCCTCGGCGCACGAGGCAGCAGGTCGACAGTTTGGGGCTGTCGCCGCTCAGCAAGTCGACTACGTCCACGCCGAGATGGCGCGCGGCCGTGTAGAGAAAGCTGAACGAGAAGTCCTTTTCGCCCCGTTCGTAGGCGCCAAGCTCCTCCGGCGACACGCCGAGATGCGCCGCGAAGGCCTCCGGCGAGAGGTCTTGGCTCAAACGCAGGCCGCGCAGCCGCTGCCCGATGTCGATCAGTTGTTCCGTCATAAGTGAGCCCCCTTGTTAAGTTATAAAATGGAAAATAAGAATAAAAAATCGCGCCCCGATTGCTCGGGGCGCGACAGACACTGCCACGCGGTACCACCCAAATTGACCTCTCAAAGAGAGATCCACTCGTCGGGGTTCTAACAAACCCCCGGCCTGTAACGGAGCCCGCCGTGTCCTCCTACTGCGCGGGGTTCGGAGGACCTGCTCAAGAGGGATACGTCCTAAAGGCACCGCGACCGGCTTGCACCCACCGCCGGCTCTCTGTACGCGGAAAACGCCCGGACCAGCTCTATCATCGCATTTGTCTATGTTCACGATGTGTTCATGCTGTGAAATGATGCTGTAGTCGCAATCATAGCACACAACGTCTAGGCTGTCAAGAGGGAGTTTTGCGAATTTGCGAAGAAGCGCAGAGTGCGCCGTTCGGGGGTTATGGCGCTGAGGCCAGGGCCACGACGTCGGAGAACTGTCCGCCGAGGTTGCCGCGGTAGTGGCTGAGCTTGTAGTAGTAAGTCACACCTGGCTGAATGGACGTGTCGGCAAAGTTGTATGCGTCGGCCGTGCCGACGAGCGTATAGGGGCCCGAAGGTGTGTCGGCGCGCCAGATTTTGGTACCGTCGATGTTCTGGCCCGTCCACCAGGAAAGCAGGACGGCATCGGCGCCCCAGGACTGGCCGCTGAACCAGTCGGGCGAGGTGAACTGGGCCAAGGAAGCCAGGGCCACGACGTCGGAGAACTGTCCGTCGAGGCTGCCGCGGTAGTGGCTGAGCTTGTAGTAGTAGGTCACGCCGGGCTGAACGGACGTGTCGACAAAGTTGTACGCGTCGGCCGTGCCGACGAGCGTATAGGGGCCCGAAGATGTGTCGGCGCGCCAGATTTTGGTACCGTCGATGTTCTGGCCCGTCCACCAGGAGAGCAGGACGGCGTCGGTGCCCCAGGACTGGCCGCTGAACCAGTCGGGCGGGGTGAACTGGGCCAAGGAGGCCAGGGCCACGACGTCGGAAAACTGTCCGCCGAGGCCGCCGCGGTAGTGGCTGAGCTTGTAGTAGTAGGTCACGCCGGGCTGAACGGACGTATCGACGAAGTTGTACGCGTCGGCCGTACCGACGAGCGTATAGGAGCCCGAAGGTGTGTCGGCGCGCCAGATTTTGGTGCCGTCGATGTTCTGACCCGTCCACCAGGAGAGCAGGACGGCGTCGGTGCCCCAGGACTGGCCGCTGAACCAGTCAGGCGGGGTAAGGAGCGAGCCCACGGGTGTCAGCACAATCGAATCAATCTGGCGCAGCTCGTCGAAGCTCATGGTCTTGGGCAGGTAGCCCGCCGACGTGAAGGTGACGGGACCGTAGTCCTTGCGGGTGGGGATGAGGTTGTTCTTGTCGTGGATCGTGGAGATGAGCTCAAAATGGGCCAATCCCGCCCCGTCGGTATCCACGTCGAGAGAGTAGGGTTCGTCGCCGTCCACCTCGATGTGGACGCTCCGGTTGGCGATGGAGTGGCCGGTCGTATCTTTAAATGGCGCCGACGGCTTGACGCCGAAGCTCACTTCCATATGGCCGGTGGAACCGAAGAGAACGACGCTGTCGGCGAGGTTCACGCCGGGTCCCTCATGCCAATTGATGATTTTGTTGCCCAGGGAGTGATAATACCAGAACCCGATGCGTACGGGCTCGAAATGCTGAGAAACACTCTCAATTTTTTCAAAAGTGGTGTCGTAGAACCACCCGTTGCTGCCCACGCCGTAGCCGCTGCCGAAGGTGATCAGATGCACGTTACCGATCAAGGTGTTGTGTTCAAATAAGATGGGATTGTGGGCGCGGTGCTCTGCCTCCGGAAGGTCGATGTTGTAGCCCTCCCCGTTCAGATCCACACAAGTGTAGGTAGTGTCAACGTTGGTATAGTCAAGATTTTCGCTGAGAGACTCCACTTTAACGGTGTTGTTTTGGAAGACAAAACCGCCGCTTTCGCCAATGCCGGAGGTGACCCAAATGCCGCGGGCAGATCCGCAGCCGTCATGCAGTTTCAGGATGACCGTATTGTCGCGGTAGAGGCTATCGCTCACCGTGCCGATGGTGTTTGAATATCGAAACCCGGCGACACCGGAGAGGCGGCCGTATTCGGAAGAGCGCATGGTGGGCGCCGTGGCGTGGATGTAAACGAGATTGTTCTCATACACGGAATTGCTGCCCCAGCCCACGCCCACAGGGTGATAACCCATGCCGAAAACCTTGTTGCCCTGGAGGCGGCTGTCATCACCCGAAGAGAGCGCAAAGGAGTTCGTGTCGTAGCTGTCGGAGTACAGCTCATTGCCGTGCACATAGCCTCTGGAGTCGAGGCCGCGGTGTCTGAAACGACGCAGGGAGTTGTAGGCGACGTCGCCGCTGCCCGCGATGGCCGAAAGCCCCGCGTGGCGGTCGGAGATGACCTTGCCGCGGTCATAGACGACATTGTGGTGGGTGGATCCTTCGCCCGTCACCATGCCCGAGACGTCGTCCCCATAATAATCCGCGGTGACGCCGGCCACCTCGTTTTGGGTGCCGCTGCCCATGTGGCCGAGGAAGACGGGGCCGAAGCCGATGCCGATGTATCCCTTCCCGCCGTTGGCGCCCTGTTTCACGGTCCCGTTGTAAATATGGGTGTTCAGATAGTTCCAAAGGCCGGCGCGGATCCCAAAGGTGGCGCGCTCGTTGTAGGCGTATTCATTCCACCAGACGCCCACCACCTCGGGGGGCGCCTCATCATACACGATGGTGTGGCCGCCCAGGTCCAACGTCACGTCGTTGGCCTTGATGTTGACGGCCAGATTGGGGACGGTGATGTCCTGGGTCAGCAGGTATGTCTTCCCGGTCTGGTCCAGGACATAGGGAGCCGGTCCCGGCATGTCCTGTGGGATGCGGATGATGTCCGGTGTGAGGACCTTGGTGGAGACGACTCTGTCCTCGGAAGTGATGACGCTGCCGTCCGTACCCATGGCGTGGATGCGGTAATGGTACTGCGTACCCGGCGTCAGGTCCGTCAGATAAAACAGGTGGTTGTAATAGTAGGATTCGGACTGTGGGGTACGGGCGCCGTAGGAAGTTGTCTGGCCATACTCAACATAGGCGACGACGGGCAGGTTGAAGGCAAAACCCACCGCGTGGGAGTAGAAAGAGCTGTAGTCCCAGAAGCCGTCCGGGTCAAAGACCAGCGTATCCCCCAGGGCCTCTTTGACGAGCGGATCTGTCTCCGGGGCGAAGTTTAGCAGCCGAAAGTTGAAAAACCAGTCATAGGTGTCCACGGCCGCATTCGGAATGGGGATTGGGACGGTGAATGTTGGCGCGGCCACGGCAGTCGTCGGCAGCACGGACAGGGTCAGGGAAACCACCGTCAAAAACGCGATGACAAAGGCCGTTTTGTGCGGACGGGCGGCTCTGCGGCCCGCCTTTCTCCCAAAAGACAACATACTCCACGCTCCTCACAAAAATATTAGGGTGAATTGGCGTGTCCAGTTATATCACATCGGGAAAGGCAATGCAAGACCATTTTGCCAGTATTTTTCTAAAATTTACACAAAAATGGATGAGTTGCCAATGAAAGCAAGACATTTCTCAGCGCTCCGGCGACGGCGACGTCACGCCGATGACAATGCCAAAGGACCCCGACCCCGACTGTGCGGGGGATCCGATGCCGCCGAACAGAACAGAACTTACATCCGTGAGGTCGACGGATTCGGAAAGCAATGCGGTGGCCTTGACAAATCCGTCCTCGTCCGTATACTCCGAGATCACGGCGTCAATCTTTGTTTTGTCTTTCAACCGCAGTTGCAGTGTCCCTGGCAGCGGGACGGCGGCGGCGTCACATTCATAGACGTACGAAAAGGTCAGTTCCGTCGGAGAGAGCGTCATGGACTTCAAAGTGACGGCATAGCGGTCGTCGCCTGCGTCGCCGTGTAGTGTGGTTTGGCCCTCGGTGTCGAGTTCAAGTACGCCCGCGGGTTCATTGACGCGCCATCCGACGACTTGGCCGATCAAGTCGCGAAGACCGAGCACATTGGCCGCCCAGGCGGTGGCCGACAGCGTGACGAACAGCACGGCGGCCACGGCGCCAAAGGCGAAACGGCGCGGACGGATATTTCGCGCAGCGCAAGGATTCCCGGCGCCTATTTTTTGCATCACCAACGCCTTGCTCCTTTCCAAAGGCAAGTGCCTGTTTGTCTTAATTTTTATAGGGTTGTATTCCATGCAGTCCAAGATATCAGATATGTTTTTTCTCATCTGTCAAACTCCTTTTCAAGTATAGCTTGTAATTTTTTGCGACCTCTGGCAAGCCGTTGTTTGACGGCCGAAGCCGTCATGTTCATGTCGTCCGCGATGGCCTGCACCGTCTGCAGGCCATAGTAATGGCGCAGGAAAATGCCTTTGTCCGGCTGCGGCATAGCGGCAAGTGCGAGACGTACCGCGCGGCGTTCCTCACCGCCAATGACGGTCTCTTCGATGGAGTCGGCGCCGACGGCCATCAAATCATCGTCGAGCGGCAGGACATCGAGGCATTGGCGCAGCTTGTTTTTTGCTCTGTTGCGGGCAATGCTGCCGAGATAAGCCTTCAGTTTAGCGGTCTCGACCTTTTCCGCATGTTGCCACAGCGCCACAAATACGTCGGAGATCACTTCCTCGACATCTTCATAGGCCATCCGCGCGCCAATGATGCCATGCACCACCGTCGCCACATAGGCCCCGTATTTGTCGAAAAGCCGCGCGAGCGCATCCGCGTCGCCGCGCCGCAGTGCGTGCAATGCGTGTGCGTCTGTCAGCCTGCTCACCTCCCGTCCGTTTCGTTGACGACCGTCACCAATCATAACACACGGCGCGTACGGTTGGTTACATGCAATTTCGTTTGCTTGCCCACGAAGGAAGGCGGGTTTCTCGCTTGTAACTGAGTCGCAGATTCACGACAAGAGCCCCGAATCGTCCGCGGACAGTTCGGGGCTCTTGTTCCTGTGACGTTTTAAGATACGTCGCCGCAACTGGCTTCTAAATCCTCCAAAAGCGATAGGTGTGTCGGATTCCAACCGAGCGCGGCTTGGGTTATCTCGCTTGACGCAGGGTTATCCGCGCCGACGATTTGACAGAGGAAACCGAAATGCGCCAACCCTTGCTCCGTTGAAAGTGATATGACCGGTACGTTCAGGCGTCTGCCAATGGCTTCGGCTATGTCACGGTATGGGACGGCACAATCACTGACCGCCTGATATTTCGCGCTCGTTTCGCCCTTTTCGAGTACGAGCAGGAACAACCGCGACAAGTCGAGCCTGTGGACGGCATGAATCCTGTTCGCGCCGTCGCCGATATAGGCCGCCGCGCCCTTCTCGCGGGCAATGTCCATCAGCCAAGTAATAAAGCCGTAAACGCCGTCGCCATGTACAAAGCGCGATGGTCGCACAATCAACACACGAACGCCGCGCTTGGCGAATGGCAGCGCCGTTTGTTCGGACATACGGGGTGTACGCGGGTCTGACGGGTCGTTTTCGGTGACGACGTGACCGTCCGCGCCGGACGGAACGCCGGAAGTCACGATAAACGTCTTGTTCGTGCCGACAAGCGCCTCTCCGATTGCCTCAATCGCCCGCTTGTCTGTTTCCGCTGAGGCCGCAAAATCGACGAAGTTGTGGATAAACGCCAGGTGGATAACGGCGTCGGCGCTTTCCGCGCCGCGCTGTAAGCTGTCCAAATCTTCGAGCGAACCGTCCACCGCCGACGCGCCCATGGCCGTGAGCTGTTGCCTAGACTTCTCTGAACGGACAAGCCCAATGACTTCGTGGCCCGCCTCCAAAAGTTCCCGAACGACGGCGGAGCCGATAAAACCCGTGCCGCCTGTGACAAATACTTTCATAGTCATTCTCCTTGCGGTGCCTTCCGTCTTTTTTCAATTTGCGTGTCAAGCCCCGCGCTTAATTTCGTGAGCAGATTGAAAAGCTGTTCTTTCTCCGCTGCCGTAAGATTCTCGCCCCATTCCTCAAGCATTTCGCGGCTCTCATCGCGATATTTTTCTCCGAGCGCCCGACCGCTTTCGGTTAGAAAGACATCAAACGTGCGCTTGTCGCCTGCGTTTTCTCTCCGCCGGACGTAGCCGCCCTGCTCTAGTTTGGCGATTAACGCTCCGCACGACGAGGACGTGATTTGCAGCAACTGCGTCAGTTCCCGCTGCGTGATCCCGTCGCGTTCAAGCAGGATTTTAAGAACAATGCCCTGCTTCAAGCCAATGCCGGACGCACCTATTTTGCCGTCCGGGTTCGTGTGGATCAGCTTGATGCATTGCTCGTGGCAGCGATGAACAAGGACATAGATTTTTTCAACATAATTCTCGACAGCACACACCTCCCGAAATAAATCAAGCCACCTTGATAGCAGTATACACTCTTGCTCCTCAATTTGTCAAGCCGGCTTGATAAATATTTTATCGATTGCTGACGATCAACTTATTTGCGAAGCGCTCAGCCAGGCACAAACCTACGCCGTCGTACTTGGCGTGAGGGAGGCTGTAGTTCCATAAAAGAACGCGCTCTACATGAAAAATTGTGCGAATTGGGAAGAAACTATACAAAAATTCAGTTGTCAAGGGGATGTACTCGTGATATAGTAGTTCCTGTAAAAAAGAAGGATTTTGGGAAGTGGCCGGAGAGAGCCCCCGTGTGGGCGAGGTTGCGGACATGACGGAGGGAGGCGTTGCTGTGGAGGGCAAGGAGAAGTTGGAAGCGTCGTCGGAGCAGTTGAAGGCGCTGTTGGAGAGGTTGGCGGCGGAAGGATGTTCGGTCGACCTTGTGTTGGGCGGCGCGTACTCGATCAAGCGCTACTACATGGAAAGCAGCAATCCACGCCAAATGCGCGGCGCCAGTGAATCGCTGTTGCGCGTGTTCGCGGAGCGAATCCCAGGATATCTGAAGAGCGAGGGGCTTTGGAAGGAATATGCGTGTGCCTATTGTCAGGGAGGTTCACAGATGTTGGCCGTCGTGCCGGAGGGGAAGGGCGCCGAACTGGCCAAACAGATGGAAATGTATATCGAGAGCGATTGTGTGACGGCCTTCGGAGCGGCAGTTTGGGAAAAAGTTTCGGCCGGAGAACTGTGGCCGTCCAGCGATAAATTTCAAGAGCAGTTGTGTGGACTGTTTGACAAATTTTATCTTCGCCGCATGGGGAAAATCGATTGGTCTGATCGACCCGATCAAGATCTGTGGGAAAAATTCCAGAAAGACCAGAAAGAAAAGATCCAGGTTCCGGAATACATATCACGCTATCAGGGAAATGAGCTTCGCTGTGACCGGTGCAGACTGCGCCAGCCGAAGTATTTGGCGCAACCGAGTGGAGAAAGATTCCTCCTTTGTACGTCCTGCGCATATAAAGAGGTCCGAGGCAGTTATCGCCAGCGCAAAGAATTCCGAGAACAGGCAGCACAAGCACCTGATGGAGCAGAAACAGAGACATTCTTTGCGCAATTTTTGGAATGGGGTTTGGAAAACACATCACAGGAATACCCCAAAATGGAAGTGGACGACGATATTCGCACAACTACTCATTTGGCTGATAAAAACGGAGATTTCGCCTTGCTGTACGCGGACATCAACAACTTGGGCGGTGTCGGCGTAAAGTTTGAAAATTTCCCAGCATACCGTGAGTTTCGCATCGCGGTAGACGAGACTGTGCGCCAGGCGCTGTACAGTATGTTGTGGTGTGCCATGGAACTGTGTGTTTCCGTTAACGAGGAAAAAACCCTCACAGCGCGTTTTGAAATCATCGCTGCCGGGGGGGACGACATCTGTGTCCTGTTGCCGGGCAACGTCGCATTGTTCGCCGGGACGAAGTTGGTAGAGAACTTTGAGGAACTGTGGAAAAGAAATTACGCCGGAACATTCGAAAAGACACTGGGAGACAATGCAAACCTCTCACTCTCCGCCGGAATCGCTGTCGCGCCGGCCACGGCCCCGTTGGCCTACATGCAGATGGCGGTGGAGATGCTGCTCAAAAGTGCTAAAAAGCGTGCCCATGAGCTGAAGAGCAAAGAGGACGTCGACCACCGGGGCGCGCTCGACATCCTGCTCTTGCAGGGAGACGGACAGTGGGGCGTCGGACTGGACGTACTGCGTGAAGTCAAACGTGAGCGAGACGAGAACATGAAGCTTGTGCGGACGGCGGAAAGGACCATGCGTCCCTTCTCGGTCGAAGAGGCCAAGGCGTTTTTGGAGATCTTGCGGTGTGCGGAGAGAGAACCAAATCACATGTTATACACCGTGGCCGAGGCGGGAGATGCCTGTACGATCGACGAGGGCCTATTGTATTTTGACTATCTGAAGTCCAAAATGCGCCCGGAGGTCCAAACGGATGCGGACCGAGGTGCGGCGGGAAATGGACGTACGGGGCTGGAAAAATTGCAGCAGCGGCTGAGGAAGATGCTTGAGAGCAAAATTGTGAAAGACCTCCACGAGGGTCTGTATTTCCGGTTGCCGGACAAGGACAAAAAGGACGCCACGGCGCCAGAGAAGTGGATCTTTCCCTGGCGTGACGTCGTCAGTCTGCAAACCCAGAAAAGCCCAAAACCCAAGGAGGAGGCGTGTGTATGAAGCGGATCGATTGTAACATCAGAGTCACGATCGACGGCGCCTTCCACACGGGCGGCGGCAAAGGTGCGCGCGCCCAATACTGTTATGCCCAGAAAGACGCGGACGGCGGCCCGTATTGGCCCGGCAGTGCGCTGAAGGGCAAAGTGCGCGCCGTGGCCAGGCAGTTCAGCGCGCTCCAAGGGAACGCCTGTCAGTTTACGCACACGGGTGAGGACAAGAGAACCGATTGTACCTGCGATGTATGCCAGATGATGGGCGGCGCGGGCAATGCCAGAGGGAGCCTCTACTTCAGCGACCTGAAACCGGAGAAGAGGGATGCGACGGTCTGGCAGATGCGCAGTGGGAATCAGATCAACCGCCACTGCCGTGTGGTGGAGGATGAAAAACTCTACAGTATGGAGACGGCGTCCGCCGCGGAAGGGTTGGTTCTGGAGGGGCACATCACAGGGTTTTTGTCCGAGGAGAGATATGAAGAGCAAAAGGCGCTGCTGGAGGCCAGCCTGCGCCACATCACGGTCGTCGGCGGCAGCACGAGTCGTGGCCTGGGCTGGGTGAGTGACGTAGAGATCCAATGGCAGGACGGGGAGACGTCAACGCCAAACGCCCCTGAAGATGATGAGGCATCGGAGGACGCAGAGTGGGTGGAAACGTGGGAAGATGAAGTGCCGGAAGACGGCCCGCGGGTACGCATCCGGTTGACGCCGCAGTCGCCCGTGCAGATCGGCCGGTATTCCACTCAGACCAACTATCGGGACACGCAGTATCTGATCCCCGGCAGCGTGTTCCGCGCTTTCATGGCGGGGGAGATCGTATCCCGGAGCGGTGTGAAGAGCGGAGGCCGGCTCAACTTTGTAAAGCCGCCGCTGCCGGATGAGACAAATCCGCTGTTTGGCGGCCTTCGACGCTCCTTTGAACGGATACGAATCAGTGCACTGACCCCGCTGGGGGCGAGGCCGCTCCCGCTGTCCGCGCAGGTGTGCAAATACGGGGATTGCCCGAGCAAACATCCGAAGGTGGTGGTCGATACGCTGGCGCGCCTCCTCAGTGAGGATCGGTCCGAGGAGGGCCGAAGGTGTCCGGCGTGCGGGGAGAGACTGGAGCGTGCGGAGGGTCTGTACATCAAGCGACAGGAAGGGTTGTACTTGGTGGAGCCGGAGACCGTGACGGCCACCAAAAGCGCCATGGACCGCTACCGCGGCACGACGCAGGACGAGATGCTCTACACGCTGCGCATGATGTCGCACAGGGTGAGGCTGCGACCGCTTCACATCACAGAGGAAACTGCGGAAAAGCATGAAAATCTGTGTGAAGATCTTTATTTTGCAGGGGCCATATCCGGTCCAGTGCCACAGAACGAGTTGCGCCCATTGTTAAAAAACGGCGCGCGCGTGGGTTCCAATCTGACGTCCGGCTATGGACATATGTCCGCGAAAGTGAAATTCGAACAGGCTCCAGATCCACAAAGCGTCTGTGTATACAAAAAGCGTCTGCAAGAGCGCATTGAGGCGTTTAATCAGGTGGTGCGCGACTGGGGCGGGAAGGAACCGTCCGGCATATATATTCCCATCACGCTGCTGACGGACGCTCCGATTGAGGGAGAAATGTTGTCGGAGATGCTGGCTGTGGAAAGTGAGGAAAATCCAAGCAGATATGAGGTGTTGCTGCGGACGCGGCTAAATGGCATGCAGGGGACACGTGATTGCTGGGGAACAGCCGGCCTTCGACTGCACACGGCCCTCGCACAGACAATATGGTGGCGCGGCTTCGACACATCACAGAGGGAGCGGTACTTAAAAACCGCGGTACAGATAATCCGGGCGGGCGCCGTCTTTGTGTTGGCGGCTGAGACACTTTCGGAGGATTTATTGGACGCCCTGCTTGTGCTGCAACGGCGGGGACTCTGCCTGTGCGGCGAAGAAGAATCGGAGCGCCCGTCAAAACCCAAAAACCTGTATGCGGAAAACGGGTATGGCGCCGTCTGTGTAGCGGATGCGTTTTACAGTGAATATGCACTCAAAAAATCTCAAAGTACAGGGAGGAATGGAACATGCCGGCGCTGAGTCAACTGTCACAGTGTGTGCGTGCGGTCGATCCGTATACAGCCGAGATTGTCAGACGGGGCAGAGAATTTTGTGAGGAGAAAAACAATAAAAATGTCATTTGTGGAGATCAAAATGGCAAAAAACAGTTCATCGACATTATGGAAGCGGCTCAGCGCGCCCATTGTGTAGAAGAACTCAAACTGTACGTCGCCTACAAGGGGGCAAAAGAGGGTTCAAGAGGAATGTGGAATAAATTAGCAAACCCGTTGAACCATGAAATTGACGAGCTGGAGAACATTGCAAAAATAGCAAAGGAAGGAAATGCGCGTGATGTTTCACTTGCAGACATCCATCACGAAATCGTAAAACGTTACATGGGATACCTGATGTGGCAGGCCTGTGCCCTGCTCGAGACGCGGAAGAGGGAGGCGTCACTGTACCATGTTTGATCAATTTTACAACCGATTGTCGCTGACCACTGAACTGGTTGCCGTTACGGCGCTCCATGTTGGTGCGGGGCAGGATGCCTTTCAGCCGACGGCTGTACAGGGCGCAGTCATGAAGGACGTCCGCGGACAACCCTATCTGCCGGGGTCTTCCCTCAAAGGCGTGCTGCGCAGCTTTTTAGAGAGCATTGGACTCAATCAACACGGGGGAAAGCCCTGTTATATGGGTAACGCATGCAGCGAGCCTTATCGTACCAGAGCAGAGCGGTTGGATTGGTTGGAGAAGTGGCAGACAGAGGAATTGAAGAAGGGCAAGAAAATATCTCAGGAAGAAGCCCAAGAGGTGCTTGCAAAAGAGATAGTGCGCAATGCTTGTATGGCGTGCCGTTTGTTTGGATCCAGTGTATTGGCGGGCAAAGTGAAGATCTCCGACGCCATACCGGCTACGGAGGAGCTTATAACGACGGACATCCGCACCGGCAATGCCATTGACAGAGACACGCACACCGTCGAAGGCGGGATGTTGTTTGACACGGAGACGATTCCGGCGGGCACGGTATTTACCGTCAAATGGTTGGCGGACAACCTCATAAAAGAAGAAACAGAGGTGTTCGCCCAGCTTCTACAGGTCTTCGCCGATGGTGATCTAACTATTGGCGGCCGCAGCCGGAGCGGACTGGGACGCGCCTGTTTGCGCCCGGTTTCCGCCACGGTTTGGACACGGCCCAAGGATGGCGGGTTTCCCATTCGAAATGAGAAAAATTTCCTAAAAGTGGAAGATTTAAAAGAGTGGTTCAACGAGGGTGCATACGCACCGGAGATAAAACCGGCGGAATCGAAAGGAGGGGTTGCGGATGCTGGCGAAGCTGGTCAATGAGGCGAAACTGGCCTTTCAACTTCGGACGGAGGGCCCTGTGCTGATCAACAGCGGGACGGATAACAAAATTGACCCCACGCTCACGGACATGAGTTTTGTGCGTTGCATACACAACGGGGCGCGCACGGTATACTTGCCCGGCAGCAGCCTTAAGGGTGTGTTTCGGTCCCGTTATGAGCAATTGATGAGAGCTTTTGAGTCTCCGGTGTGCAAGTTGTTTTCAAAAGAAAGCTGTTCGGAGGCATTGAAAAACAAAAAGTCTTTTGACGGTACACAACGGTACAAAGCCAGCTGCGCGGCTTGCCGGTTGTTTGGAAATCTGAGTTTGGGTAGTCGAATTGCCTTTGCCGACGCCTATCCGGATCTGAGTAGTCCGGCGCCTGTGTTGGGGCGTCGCCATGGCGTGGGGATCAATCGGATCACAGGTGCCGCCGCTCCGGGTGCGCTGTTCGAGATGGAGGTCCTGGAGAGCGGCGTATTTGACGTAGAAGTTCGTCTGACCAACTTCGCGCTGTACCAGCTCAGACTTATTTTGTGGATTGTCCAGGATATCGACGATGGATTGGTCACATTTGGCATGGGCGGCACGCGCGGAAACGGGCAGATGCGTTTGAAGGATTCGACTGAGGTACAACTGCGGTATCGCTTGTTTGACGACAGCGATGTAAATCGGCTGCGCGGATACGATGCGAAGGACGTTGGAGGAAGTGAAATACAGTCATTTCCCAGAAACCTGTTTGGGAGAGAGTCCCAGCTGAAAGGGTTAGAAGAAATTTTACGTGCGCTTGGTCTGGATGACAGAGAGACCTTGAGGACGGCGATGCGGCGCGAATCTTGGGAGAATGTACTTGCCTGTCAAAGAAAAAGAAACGCATGAGATGCCCATGTGAAGCTATTTCATAAAACAATACAATTCAATCGATCCTGAGCGAGGGGGGCGATCCGGTTGTCCGGACAGACATTTTATAAAGACAAACCATATGTATTCGTGCCATTGGCGGAAAGTGTCGCGCGCAGCGCGCCAAAAGGCCACGACAGTGCACTCTCACGGGCGTGTGGGGTGTTACATATCACGATTCAAGCCAAGACGCCGCTGCATTTTGGGCAGGGGCTGTTGGAGATGGACATGCAGCAGTCTGTCATAAGGGCGCTCCATGTGCTTGGCCGTGAGAGCGATGGCAACGAGATGCGGATTGCCCTGCCAGGGTCCAGTTTCAAGGGGATGCTCCGCGCTTTCTTTGAGGTAGTGACAGATAGCTGTGTATTGATTCCGCCCAGACGATTGCTGGAGGCGCTACCGTATGGGAATCGTGTTGTATGCCGCCACAAAGATGGGTTATGTCCGGCCTGTTCGGTGTTTGGAAGCTTGGGATATCGGGGGAAGCTCAGTTTCACGTCTTTTTTGGCGGAAGAGAATGCCAAAACAAAGGAACGTGTACTTCCGCAGTTGCAGGCGCCTTTTCGCGATTATCCAAGAGAAAATAGGGGTATGGGAAATGAGCGGCTCTACTATGGCGACTTCCAAGATCTCCACGGGACAGAGATCGGCAATCTGACGAAAGAGGAATTTTTCCGGCGAAAAAGAGACAAACGCGGCCGGCAGATACAATTCTACGGACGCAAGTTTTACAAGCACGCGCGAAAGCAAGCCGAAGGCAGAGATGTATTGGGCTCTTCATATGAGTGTCTGACTGAAGGTTCACTCTTGAAGGGAGAGATTCGTTATCAAGGACTCACGGAACAAGAATTGGGCTCATTGATGTTCGCGTTGGGCATGGGTTGGTCTGTGCCGATTTATCACAAACTAGGATATGCGAAACCGGCCTATTTTGGGAGCGTTAAACTTTCCGTTGAAGCTGAAGCTCTGCCAGATCGTTATCGTGGTATGGGACTTTGTCATGACACGGCAGGACTGAAAACATTGGCGGAAACATATCGCAGTCGAGTAAGCGAGGATGCCTTGTTGGCCATACAAAGATTGGAAGAAGCATGGTCGTCATTGGAGGGGCCGTTTCAATGGAAGCATCCGGCCGAAGGCGGGCAGAATTTGGTGTATTGAGAGAAAAGAACGACGACATAAGGCAGCGATGTCATTATGAAAAGTAGTTTAGACTACGCCCAGAGAAAGAGGTGCTCGACGTGGAACGGGAGAAAATTTTGAAACATGCTCTCCGACACAGTCAAGAGATTGACTTCAAAAAAGCAGGCAGTGACAGTGAGAAGAGAAGCTTGTTTGGACTTTTGCATAGTTTATTGCAAGCAGCAAATAAAGAAGCGGCCACAAAAGGAATACCTTTGCAGAACCATCGAGAAGTCTTAGAAAAGGTCCTTAAGCTTCCCGATGGGAAACGATACATGGGATTGAAGACGATCGACATAAAATATTTGGTCGAAACACTCTTCGGGAAGAGCGGGTCAGTGCTGGATAAAGTTGAATTCAAAGGATATGATCATGACGACTTGATAGCCTATTTAGAAGTGTGTCGTCGTATGTTTTTTTCGAAATATAAAACATCTCAAAAAAGCATTCTAATTGGCACAGAAGAATCAAAGTTTGAAAAGCCTAAATGGAGTTTTGAAGGGTTCAAAATATTAAAAATTCAAGAAGACTTGGAAGAGAAGAATCTGGAATGTGCCCGATTTGTGTTGGAACACAGAAATGAGTGCCAAAAGAAAAAATTGCTGGAGTTAGCAGAAAAAATTATAAAAGCGCAACACTGAAGGAGAAATGGATTGTGAAAAAATATCAAATCTTTATCAGCTCCACATACGAAGATTTGCGCAATGAACGGAAAGCTCTAATGGAAAGGCTTTTGTATAGAGCTTATATACCAATTGGTATGGAGATGTTCGGAGCCGCATCAGTGCCTTCGTGGAAGATTGTTCAAAAAACCATGGATCAGTCAGATTATTGTGTTCTTATTGTAGGGTTTAAGTATGGTTCATTGACGGAAGAAGGAAAAAGTTTCACAGAAAGAGAATATGATTATGCATGCAAAAATAGTATTCCTATTATATCATTTATTCGTGAGGGAGATCTGAGCAGTGTTGAAGAAGACGAGAGAGAAAAACTAACAAACTTTATATCAAAAATAAAGAATAAACAGTGCGGATTTTGGAGAACAAGAAATGAACTTATAAAAGCGGTGGAACACGCTCTAGGAGAAGAAATAAAAAGATGCAAGCGGCCCGGATATTATCGATATGATGAACAACAGAACATAGAGAAACACGAAGTTCAATATATATTTATTACAGCTCTGCCGGGTACAAGTGCAGAATCGATGTGGGAAAAAGCAAAGCAACAACTACAGTTCAGAGATGTAATACCTGAAAAAGAGAAGATTCTTGAATGGGACATCATAAAAATGTTAGAAAGAACATATCCAGGAGAGAATATTGAATCAATAGAGAAAGAGCATATTCCTGATATACATATATATTTGAAAGAGAAAAAGAAAAAATTATTTCCTCGGAAAATCTGTCTCTTCTACGCGGGCCCCGTGGGAGTGGCCCTCCACATTGGCTGTATGTTCGCAAATTGGGCAGAGCCAATTGAGATATTCCAAAAAGAGCATAGAGGAGGCGGCTACCAGCCGTTGGGTTTTCTCCCCAAATAATCGACAATAGATCCCAACCAGGACATCTCAATCACACCAATAAAATTGTCAATTCTCCACTGTCAATTGTCAATTATTTCGCCCGCTCCCTCCACGTCACAACTCTTACTCAGCAGCAGCACAACGATCCCCACCGCGTAGACGAGGGTGACCGCCAGGCCGCCTTCCAGGCCGAAGCTGCCGCCGTTGATCAGCGCGTTTCCGTCTGAGGGGGCGAACGAGAAGAGCGAAGGCATCTGGGCCATGCCGCTTACGGAGATGCCGAATACATTGCCCTGTACAAAATTCCATGCGGCGTGGAAGGCGGCGATGCCCCAGATGTTCCCGCGTTTCAGCAGGTAGACGGCGGCAAAGACGCCGAACAGGGTGAGGTTCAGCAAGGCCAGCGGGGTGACGCCCGAGTTCAGGCTGTGCATCGCCGCGAAGGCGAGCGCGCTCACCAGCACCGCGACGGGCAGCGGCTGCCGGCGGGCCAGAGAGACGAGAAAATACCCCCGGACGACCACCTCCTCGGCGAGCCCCTGGATGAGGAACCCGAGCAAAAACAGCGCGACCATCCCCAGAGCGCCGTCGGACGACGAGCCCCGGAAGGTCAGCGTCCCGGTCAGCGTGCAGAGGAGCACGGTGGCGCCGAACATCCCCGCGCCCGCGCCGAACCCCGCCAGATACGCCCGTAGCGCCCGCCGCTTCCGAAACCCGAGTGTCGTGAGCCGGCGCTTCTCAATGACGCGGCAGTAAAAGAACACGCATGCGGTGAGCACCGCAAAGGCAAACAGGGAGATGAGGTTCATCATCGGATGGGCCGTGATCTCCGAGGTGAACCGCTCGATGTAGACGTCGACGTTCGACAGATCGCCCGACGCGGCGGCGGAAAAGATATCCATCAACGCGTCCCGCCCCAGGACGATGACGGCGGGGATCTGCGCAAACCCAGTGAGCAAGCTGCCTGCCAAGAAGACGAGAACAAAGATGAGGATCTCGACAATCAGCGCGTGCCCCCGGCTCTGTTGCCTGGCCTCCCCCAATAGCCGCGGCGCGGGCAAGGTGAATTTCATGCGTTTCCTCCTCCTTCATTTTCCCTCATGTTTCCCCCACAGTATAACGCAGACGGGCGATTCTGACAACCCAAGAGTGGCATGGAAATTAATGTAAATTTCCATGCCACTCTTGTATCGCGTGGTGCGCGGGACTCATGTCTGGTTTTCTGTCTTATCGGATGCCGGGGATTCCGGAGCTGCCGGTGGAACTGCCGGTGGAACTGCCGGCGCGGGGGTCGGAGCTGCCGGGGGCGCCGGCCAGTGTGCGGGCGGGGGAGCGGCGGGATACATACGCGCCGGCGCGGGGGCCGGTTTCGCGGGCCGGGCCCGTGACTTCCGGATGAGGCGTCGGATGAACAGCACCAGCAAAGCGAGCAAAATCGCAGTCAGCAGCAGGTAGAGGATGTTGCCGGCGAAGAAGACAAAGAGAGCGACAAAGAAGTCGCCGATCGCATGTACGGAGTCGAGGAACTGCCGCTTTATCCGCTCGCCAGTGGTCTTCGGCTCCTCCGCGGGCGCCTGCGGATCGCTGTAGGCAACGACCTCCTGCAGCGTCACATCGACGGTGGCGTACGAGACCAGGGCGTCGTACTTCTGCAGCGTGCCCGTCAGTCGCTCGATCTCATACTGGGTGTCCGAGAGCGACTGTTCGAAGTCGACGATGGACTCACTGTCCGTCGCCGCCTCCAGCAGAACGAGCAGTCGGTCGCGCCGCAGCATCAACACCTTGAGGTGCGCCTCCGTGTCGAAATAGCGGTCGGTGATGTCCTCGGAGGTCTCCGTTCGGGAAAGCAGGTTCCCGACCTGACCGGCTGTCTGCACAAAGTGCGCGTATTCCCCGACGGGGATGCGAAACAGGTAGTGGGCGCTGCGTAGCGCCCGCGTGCCGGCGGCCAGCGACAACCCGGGGACGGTGGAGCTCTCCACATACCCGCCCGCGCTGGCGCAGAGCTGCTCCAGCTCCGTCGTGCCGCCTATGAAATCCGTGGTCTCCACCACGAGAGCCGCCTCGCGGATCAATTTGCGTCCCGGGTCGAGTAGGGTACTCTGCGCGGTAAAGGAGTATCCTTCCTGCGTCTGCGTGGTCGCGGTACCAAGGCCGCCCGCGTCGCTCTTGCCATCGGCGGCGTCGTACGCAGGCGATGGCGTCATCGGCGCGCGGTCGATTTCCTCCGTGCCGGCGCCGCCGGGTGCCACTGCCGCCGGCGCGCTTTCGCTTGTGTAGCGTACCCCGCTGCCGCAGGCCGTCAGGAACAACAGAGCCAGCAACGCCGCCGCCAGTGACAGAACCCGTATGCGCTGTTTCATTTTCACCTGATCCCCCTCCTGTCCGGGCGCCTCCCATCGATTGTGAGAGCTCCCTACGCCGTTAGACGAAAACGATCCCGTTTTGTTCCCACTAACGTGGGTTGCACCTGCAACTCACAACCCAAATTCTTGTTTTTTGTTGCCGCGAAGCGGCAACAAGGTACTAAAGAGCCGCCCACAGTGCGAAGCTGTCACAAGCCCCCGCGCCGCGGGCGGTTTTGTCTCAGGCGCCGATCAGACGAGTCCAAAGATCCTCGTAATATTGCGTCGTCTGCGACAAGTCCTCAAAGACCTCGCAGCGCGCCAGTTCTTCGGCCGACGGGTTGCGCGCTGGGTTGTTCCGGAATTCCTCCGGCATCTGGGCGATGACCTCCTGCTGCGGCGAAGAATAGTTGATATACGCCCAGTTGCGCTGGGCGATGGGCGTGCTGCACATGAAGTTGATGAACGCCTCGGCCGCCTCCGGGTTCTGGGCGGTCTTCAAAATACACATGGAATCCACCCACAGGTTGGAGCCCTCCCGCGGGATGACGTAGGCGATGTCGGGGTTCTCATCGGAAATCGTGATGGCGTCGCCCGCGTAGACGACGGCCAGCGCCGCCTCGCCGGCGATCATCTTGTCTTTGACCTCATCTCCGGTGTAGGCGAGCACCAACGGTTTTTGCGCCACCAGTTTGTCGTACGCCTCCTGCAGCTCGGCCTCGTTCTTCGTGTTCATCGAGTAACCCAGCATCTTCAGCGTGACCCCCAGGCTGTCGCGTACGCTGTCCATCATAAAGATGTTCTTCCGGTATTGCTCGTCCCACAGCGCCGTCCAGGAATCGATTGGTCCGTTCACCATCGTCGTGTTGTAGGCGATGCCCACGGTCCCCCACATGTAGGGAACGGAATATTCGTTTTGCGGGTCGAAGTCCAGGTCTTTGAAACGGTCGTCGAGGAGGCTGTAGTTTGGGACGTTGTCCAGGTTGATCTTGCGGAGCATGTCCTCGTTGATCATTTTGCGGATCATGTAGTCGGACGGGATGACCACGTCGTGGGACACGCCGCCGCTGGCCTTGATCGAGGTGTACATGTCCTCGTTGGCCTCAAACATGGTGTAGATGACCTCAATCCCGGTCTCCTGCGTAAAGAGCTCCGTCACTTCCGGGTCGATGTAATCCCCCCAGTTGAACACCTTGAGTGTCACATTGGCGGAGCCGCCGTCCGGCGCGGACGAGGACCCGCAAGCCGCCGGCAGCAGCAGGCACAGCGCCAGCAGTCCGCAGCGAAGGCAACGAAACAATTTCAATGCACGCATCCCCTTTTTAGTATTTTGTTGCCGCGAAGCGGCAACAAAATACAAGAATTTGGGTTGTGGGTTGCAGGTGCAACCCACGTTATTATGGAATTTTTCAGACTCTTATCACGCAAAGCAAGGTGTCGCGCGTCCGAGGCGCTCGCTCAGTGCTCACGGGAGGACAGTGCTCTTGGAGAACGGGAACGCACGTGGTTTTGCGTGCGGCGGCGGATGTCGCGGCCGGCGCGGATGTTGACGGTCAGCAGCAGCAGGAGCACCACGACGAACATGATGGAGGAAAGCGCGTTGATCTCCGGTTTGATCCCCTTGCGGGCCATGGAGTAGACGGTGATGGACAGCGTGGACACCCCCGGCCCGGCGGTGAAAAACGAGATCACGAAGTCGTCGATGGAGAGCGTGACGGCCAGCAGAAAGCCGTTCACGATGCCGGGCAGGATCTCGGGGACAATTACCTTGAAGAAGGCCCGCGCCGGCCCCGCGCCGAGGTCGAGGGCCGCCTCGAAGACGTGCCGGTTCATCCCCTTGAGGCGCGGACTCACCGACAGAATGACATACGGGATGTTGAACGTGATATGGGCCAGCAGCAGCGAGGAGAAGCCCAGGTTGATTCCGATGAACACGTATAGGATCAGCAGAGAGATGCCTGTGACGATGTCCGGGTTCAGGACGGGCAGATAGGTGACGTTGAGCATGAAATTGGCGAGTCCCCGGCGCATATGATGCATGCCAAGCGCGGCCGCCGTGCCGATGATGGTCGCGATGACGGCGGAAAGCAGCGCGATGACCAATGTGTTGCGCAGCGCATGCAGAATCTCGGCGTTTTGCGCCAGCGACTCATACCAGCGAAACGAGAACCCGCCCCAGGCCCCGCGGGACTTGGCGCCGTTGAACGAAAACGCGATGAGGACGGCAATGGGGGCGTAGAGAAACAGGAAAATGAGCCCCGAGTAGGCGCTTTTTAACACTTTCATTCACATGAGCCCCCCGCCTGCGTTCTCCTTCTCATAGCGGGAGAGCGCGTTCATCGACAGCAAGATCAGCACCATCAAAATGACCGACATGGCCGACCCGAAGCCCCAGTCCCCGGCCACCTTGAACTGTTTTTCGATCAGGTCGCCGATCAGCGCGTTCTGCCCGCCGCCCAGCAGTTTGGAGATGATAAAGGTGGTGACGGCCGGCATGAATGTCATCGTAAATCCGCTCATGATACCGGGGAAAGAGAGCGGAAAGACGACGCGGAAAAAGGTGACCGCGCGCCCCGCGCCCAAATCCTCCGACGCCTCGATGAGGTTTTGGTCAATCTTCGTCAGAGAGGTGTAGATAGGCAGGATCATGAACGGCAAAAAATTATAGACATTGCCGAGAATGACGGCGCCCGCGGTGTACATGATCTCAAGCGACGGCAGACCCAGGTTTTTCAGCACCGTGTTGATCACGCCGGTGCGTTCGAGCAGCGTCATCCAGGCGTAGGTGCGCAGGAGGAAGTTCATCCACATCGGGAGAATGAACAGGAAAGAGACGACGTTGCGGGTGCGCTCTTTCATCCTGGAGAGGATATAGGCCATCGGGTACCCCAGCACAAAGCAGACGACGGTACTCACACCGGCGATCCACAGCGAGCGCCAGAGCACCCGCAGGTACACCGTGTCGCTTAGGTCAAAGAAGCGGCGGAAATTGTCCAGTGACAGGGCCGTGCCCTGCCCGGTGGTCAGGCTGTAGTAGAGGATGAGCAGCAGCGGCGCCACAATGAAGATCAAGGCGTACAGGGCGTACGGCACCGCCGTGAGCCGCAGGCGGCGGCTCACGAGACCGCCTCCGTCTTGTGCATAATGTGGATGTCGAAGGGCCGCACCGAGAGACCCACCCGGGCGCCGATCGGTTCGCTGGCCGTGGAGTGGATCATCCATGTGAAGTCGCGCGCGCGCACCATCATCTCGTAATGGACGCCCTTGAAGGTGACGGAGAGCACATCCCCGTCGAGCTGCCCCTCCTCGGGGGGCGACAGCCGGATGTCCTCCGGTCGGATGACCACGTCCACCGGCTCGTCCGAAGCGAAGCCCGTATCCACGCAGCGGAAGGCCCGGCCGGCGAAGCTGACCTCGCAGTCCCGGTGCATGACGCCGGGTACGATGTTGCTCTCCCCGATGAAGTCGGCCACAAAGGCGTTCTTCGGCTCGTTGTAGATATCCACCGGCGTACCAATCTGCTGGATCACGCCGTCCTTCATGACGACGACTGTGTCCGACATCGTCAGCGCCTCCTCTTGGTCGTGGGTGACGTAGACGAAGGTGATGCCCACCTGCTGCTGGATCCGCTTGAGTTCAATCTGCATCTCCTTGCGCAGCTTGAGGTCGAGCGCACCCAGCGGCTCGTCGAGGAGCAGCACCTGCGGATGGTTCACAATGGCGCGGGCGATGGCGACGCGCTGCTGCTGACCACCCGAGAGCTGGTGGGAGGCGCGCTTGTCGTAGCCGCGCAGGCCCACCAGGTCGAGAGACGCCCGCACACGCCGCTCGATGTCGGCTTTGGGCACCTTGGCCACGCGCAGGCCAAAGGCCACGTTTTCAAAGACGTTCAGATGGGGAAAGAGCGCGTAGCGCTGGAACACCGTATTGACGCGCCGCCGGTAGGGCGGAACATCATTAATCCTCACATTGTCGAAAAAGACGTCCCCCGAGGTGGGCACCTCGAAGCCGCCGATGATCCGCAGCGTCGTGGTTTTGCCACAGCCGCTGGGTCCGAGCAATGTGAGGAATTCCTTGTCTTTGATGGTCAAATTGATTGAATTCAGCACTGTTACATCATCAAACGCCATGACGCAGTTGACAAGGCGAATGAGTTCGGACATGTATCATCCCCCGTTTCGTATCCGGCCCAAGCCGGCGGCGTCTTGTAGATCACAAGAAAGACTATACAGTGAAAACACGTAAATGTCAACAAAAATCAGAATATTTCTCAAATTTCTCTCGACAAAAAGAAAAGAGAACGGGAATATCTTTATTTTTCTCTTGTTTTCTCGCGAAAGCTCTGAATATCATACATGTTCATCGCGGGTAAAGGCAGCGACCCACGGCGGCGGCGGCGCCTCGAATACGCGGCCCCGCAGGGGGTCCAGCCGGCCGGCCGGCGTTTGGAAGGCCAGGGTCAGCGTGTGGGCATGCAGCGCCTGGTGCGTCCAGCCCAGGGCCCGATCGGCCCGGTTGTCCGCGTATTTGCCATCCCCCAGCAGCGGGTGCCCGACGGCGGCCCACTGCGCGCGGATCTGATGGGTGCGGCCCGTGAGCGGGCGGCATTCGACCAACGAGAGGCCGTTTCGGCTGAGAAGCACGCGGTAGGCGGTCACGGCGGTTTTGGCGCCGTCGCGCCGGTCGGGGCGTACCGATACGCGGCTGCGCGTCTCATCGCGGCGCAGGCAGTGGCGGAGTGTGCCCGCCGGCGCGTCGGGCGTCCCGTGGATCAGACAGCAGTAGGATTTTTCAATCTCCCGCAGGCGGAACTTCTCCGTCAGGATCCGCAGCGCCTCGGCATTTTTTGCGAAGAGCACGAGTCCACTCGTGTGGCGGTCGATGCGGTGGGCCGGCGCCGGGGCGAAGGTGTTCTCCCGCGCGGGGTCCCAGTCGCCCCGCTGGAACAGATAGGCCTGCACGTACGAGGCCAGCGCCGGCGTGCTGGGCAAGCCGTCCGGCTGCACGGGCAGGCCGGACGGTTTGTCCAGCACGAGGAGGTTCGCGTCGTCAAAAACGACGGCGAGCGGCGGGTACGGCCGGGCGAGGTGCGCCAGGTCCGGTCCCGCGGCGGGCGCGGCGTCTTCGTAAAGCGTCACAGTCTGGCCCGCGGCGAGGCGCGTACCGCCCTCCGCGCGCCGGCCGTCCACCTTGACGTGCCGGGTCCGGATGGCCTTTTGTACATGTGCGGCAGAGAGCGCGGGCGCCGCCTTCGACAAAAACCGATCCAGCCGCCGCCCGGCGTCGTTGTCGCCCACCGTCCACGTCCGCATCACGTTCCCCCTTCACCGTATTCCTATCCTCTGCCCGCTTCAGCGTCGACGCCCCTTTTGCGTCCTGTCAGGCCCACGTCTTCCAGACGTCGGGATGATACCCCACGGTGGCCTGCCGGCCATTGCGGACGACGGGGGTCTGTATGAGTTCCGGCTGTGCCACGAGTTTTTCGAGTCGGTCGTCGTCGTAGGCCAGGTAGCGCAGCAGCGCCGCGTCCTCCCGGCTCTCATCGATTAGGGGCGGCAGTCCGCCCACGGCGTTGCGAACGCTGACAAGTTCCCCGCGGCTCATCCCATGGCGGGCGAGATCGACGAACTGATAGGAAATGCGCCGCTCCTTAAAGTACCGTTCGGCCTTCTTCGTGTCGAAACACCTGGCCCTGCCAAAAATCTGAATGTTCAACGGGCACCCAAGCTCCCTTTCATCTGGCCTTAAAAGGAAATATTTTACAATTTCAACTGTGGATGGCGAGGCGGCGGATGGCAGTGCAACGGCGGGTCTGTTCGTCGATCTCGAACAGGGCGCCCTCCAGTTTGGCGGGGCCGGGCGCCGGTTCAAAACGCTGCGGGAGATTGCCGAGGAACGAAGAGACGGACTGCTCGGGTTTTACGCCCAGCACCGAATGCGCGGGGCCCGTCATCCCGAGGTCGGTCAGAAAGCCGAGACCGCCCGGCAGGATCCGCTCGTCGGCGGTCTGCACATGGGTGTGCGTGCCCAGCACCGCCTGTGCCCGGCCGTCAAGGTGGTGGGCCAGGGCGGCCTTCTCGCTGGTGGTCTCGGCGTGGAAGTCGATCACAAACAGGTCGGCCTCCGTCTGCGCGAGCAGGCGATCCGCTGCGAGAAATGGATTGTCCGGATGAAAGTCCATCAGGCAGCGACCCACCAGCGAGGCGACGCACACCCGGACACCGAGGTTTGTGATGAACACAAAGTGTCCGGCGCCGGGATTCTGGCTGGGAAAGTTGACCGGCCGGAGCAGGCGCGGCTGTTCGTCCAACGTCCGAGCGATCTCGCGGCGGCGCCAAGTGTGGTTGCCCAGCGTGATCACATCCACGCCGGCGGAGAACATCCGGTCGGCCTGCTCGGGGCGGATGCCCAGCATGTCGGCGTTCTCCCCGTTGGCCATCACGAAATCCGCGTCATATAGGCGCCGCAGGGAAGACACATGTGCCTCGATCATCTTAAGGCCCGGTTCCCCCACCACGTCGCCGATTGCGAGTCCAATCATTGCATCACCGTCCCCATGGGCCGCCCGCCCAGAGCGGCGCCTCAAAAAACTCCCGCATCCCGAGAAGGATGCGGGAGTTGTCTGCCAAACCCTCAGCGGGCCGGGGCCGCAATCTTGGCCGCCAGTCGGCTCTTGCGGCGCGCCGCCGTATTCTTGTGCAGGATACCGCGCGCCACAGCGCGGTCGATGTCCCGCTGCGCACTGCGATATGCTTCGTTGACGGACGCGGGATCTCCCTCGGCGATAGCAGCCTGCGCTTTTTTGATGGATGTCTTGAGACTGGATTTGACCCGACGATTGACCGCCGTCTTGGCTTCAATCACCTTGGCCCTCTTCTTGGCAGACTTGATATTCGGCAAGTCGACCACCTCCTCCGTCACATATTGGCGGCCACATCAGGCCGCAGTAATATATTATAGCAGAGAGAGTACCGGATTGCAAGAGGGGAAATTCATTTTCCCAGCCATTTTCACGTTTAGGGTCTGTCGGGAAATAAAGTGTGCAGTTGGCGCAGCAATTTTGTGTCCCGGCCAGGCGCCGGGTTCCGCGAATACTTGTAGTATTCAAGGGTTCCGGCAACGCGGCCGGGGCGCAAAAGGGCAAGTCAAA